>JANMCB010000434.1:0-2667 GCA_031360805.1 Rhodoferax sp. | reverse complement strand
ACGTGCTGGGCGACGACTTCGTTGAACGCTCAGTGGCGGTGGACTACACCTCAACCCCACACCAAGGCCAGCAGGCCGTGCGCGTGTGGGGCCGCGCGGGCATCCCCGATGCCGCCCGCGCCCGCGCCGACCAGCAGTTTGCGTATGTCAATGGTCGCTTCGTGCGCGACAAGGTGTTGACCCATGGGGCCCGCAGCGCCTACGAAGACGTGCTGCACGGCCACCGCCAGCCGGTCTATGCGCTGTTCGTCGGCATCGACCCCACGCGGGTGGACGTGAACGTGCATCCCACCAAAATCGAAGTGCGCTTCAGAGACAGCCGCGAAGTGCACCAGGCCGTGCATCACGCGGTGCAGGATGCGCTGGCCACGCCGAGGGCGGGCGCAGCACCACCAGTTTCAAGCGCACCTGAAGAGGCACCCGCAGTTGAACGGCCAACGCCAACCCCTTGGCCGCAATCCTCCATCAACTTCAGATCAAGCCACGGCCACCGCGTGGAAGACCTCGGCGCGTTGTGGCAGCGTGCGCCATCGCCTAATGACGCAATTGACACGTCCGATCACGCCGTGCCACGTCCACTTGAGCACGTCGCCGAAGCCCTGCCGGAGGATCACACCTGGCCGTTGGGCCGCGCGCTGGCGCAGCTTCAAGGCATCTACATCCTGGCAGAAAACGCGCAGGGCCTGATCATCGTGGACATGCACGCCGCGCACGAGCGCATCGTCTACGAGCGCCTTAAGTCGCAAATCAACACGACAGAAATCGCCAAAATCAGCAGCCAGCCGCTGCTGATCCCCGCTACCTTCGCCGCCACGCCGCTAGAAGTGGCCACCGCCGAAGCGCATCACGACACGCTGGCCACGCTAGGTTTGGAGATCAGCCCCTTATCGCCCAAAACCCTCGCCGTGCGCGCCGTGCCCACGTCGCTGTTCAACGGCAACGCCACCGAACTCGCCCGCAGCGTGCTGGCCGAGCTGTCGCAACACGATGCCAGCAACGTCATCGAGCGCGCGCAAAACGAGCTGCTAGGCACCATGGCCTGCCACGGCGCCGTGCGCGCAAACCGCCGCTTGACTATCGAAGAGATGAATGCGCTGTTACGCCAGATGGAGGCAACCGATCGTTCGGATCAATGCAACCACGGGCGACCCACCTGGCGGCAGGTGAGCATCAAGGAACTGGATGGGTTGTTTATGCGGGGGCGGTAGCCGCTCGGTTTAAGAAGAGTCGTGTAGTGCAACCATTGCACTATAATGGTTCCCATGCCGACCTTGCAGAGACTGACCGATTGCCGCATCTTGATGTACATCGGTGATCACCCACCGCCCCACGTTCATGTGCTAAAGAGTGATGGCCGCGACTGCATTGTTGAAATCGACACGCTGTTGGTCATTGGCAAAATCCCATCGCGCGAAATTCGCGAGGCTTTGAAATGGATCGGCAGCCAGCAAGCATTTTTGTTGAGCGAATGGCAAAGGTACAACCCATGACTGACTTCTTTTTCCCCAAACTCTTGACAGTAAAAGCCCTGGAGCTTCATTGTTTGCGAACGACTTGGAGCACGGGCGAAGTATTGGATGTGGATGTCGGAAAATTGATGCGGGGCGCTGCATTTTCAGAAATCCGCAAACCCGATATCTTCAAAACCGTGCACACCGACGGCTTCAGTATTGAGTGGTTCGACACCGAGCTGGGGCGCGACAACGTGTACGCCTGGGCCAAGGAGCAGGCGGGCGAAGTCAGCCACGAAATGTTCGGTGCCTGGATGCTGCGCAACCAACTGTCGCTGACCAGCGCCGCAGAAGCCCTCGGCATCAGTCGACGCATGGTGAGCTACTACCGCACAGCGGCCAAATCCATTCCGCGCGCAATCTGGCTGGCGTGCCTGGGTTGGGAAGTGACACGGCCCAAAGAGAGAATGCTTCCACGCGGATTGCCGACGGCGCGGGAGTATGCCGCTGCACATGCGTAGGCGCAAACAAGGCAGCATCTTGAGCGGCGACGTCGTCATCCTGCTTTCAGGCGACTGTCCCTGCGAGATGGCAACAACTTCACAGCGATAAGGTGCGGCTCCGAGGGTCTAAAATCATGGGCTAACCCGAGATTCAAATGCCAAGAACCCTTTACGACAAAATCTGGGACGAACATGTCGTCCACACCGAAGACGACGGCACGACCGTCTTGTACATCGACCGCCACCTGGTGCACGAAGTCACCAGCCCGCAGGCGTTTGAAGGGCTGCGTCAGGCTGGGCGCAAGGTGTGGCGAATCAGTTCCATCGTGGCCACGGCGGACCACAACACGCCCACGACGGGCTGGGAGCTGGGCTACGACGGCATCACCGACCCCATCAGCAAAGAGCAGATCACCACGCTGGACGACAACATCCGCGAATCGGGCGCGGCTGCCTACTTTCCGTTTCTGTCACGCCGCCAGGGCATCGTGCATGTGATCGGACCAGAAAACGGCGCCACACTGCCGGGCATGACTGTGGTTTGTGGCGACTCGCACACCTCCACCCACGGGGCGTTTGGCGCACTGGCACATGGCATTGGCACGAGCGAGGTCGAGCATGTGATGGCGACGCAAACCCTGCTGGCCAAAAAGGCCAAAAACCTGCTGGTGAAAGTGGAAGGCACCTTGCCACCGGGCTGCGGCGGCAAAGAC
>JANMCB010000425.1:0-2071 GCA_031360805.1 Rhodoferax sp. | reverse complement strand
ACTCGATGTGATCATTGACATGGCCAGCGGCAAAGTGATTGGCATTGAAAAATGACATTTCTCGATTGACAAGCTTGATGTGCTTTTTTTCAACCCTGACGACTTCAAACCAAAGGAGCAACCCATGTTCGTAACCCGCTTCACAAATGTACAAATAGCGAGACCCGTCTTATCAGGCCTTTTGTCGATGATGGCTGCGGCTGCGTTACTTGGCACGGTCACGGAAGTCAACGCCCAGGCTAAGCCGACACCCAAGGCAAAGGCGGCGGCGACGACGGGCATCGAGCCAGGAGCCAAGAAATTCGAAGAACTCAATGTCAAGGACTTTGACAAATCGGAGAACATTGACAACCCTTGGTGGCCCTTGAAAGCCGGTATGCAATGGACTTATGAAGGCTACGTGGTCGAGGAAGGCAAAAAGGAATCCCACAAGATTGTGTTTACCGTGACAGATTTGGTGAAGGTGATTGACGGTGTTCGCAGCCGCGTGATCTACGATTCGGACTACACCAGCGGCAAGATGAAGGAGCAGGAGCTCGCCTATTTCGCGCAGGACAAGTCGGGCAACGTATGGCATCTTGGCCAATACCGTGAAGTGATGGAAGGCAAGATTTTTGTAGGTGGCCAGATTTGGGTGATCAACAACCCACCTGGCGCCAAAGCGGGCATCATGATGCCCGCCAATCCCAAACTTGGCGATCTAAGTTATTCAGAAGGTTATGCGCCGCACCCGTTCTACTGGACGGACCGCGGTCGGGTGCACCAGGTGGGGCAAAAAGTCAAAGTGCCTGCGGGAAGCTACAGTGACGTGATCGTGATTGAGGAATTTGACGAGGAGAATCCCGGCACTTTCCAGCTCAAATACTACGCCAAAGGTGTTGGAAACATCAAGGTAGGCTCTCGCGGCAAGATTGGCGGAACTGATGAGAAGCTTGAGCTGACGAAGATGAAAATGCTCGACGAGAAAGAGCTTGCCGCGGTGCGCGAGAAGGCCATGGAGTTGGAAAAGCGTGCCGGAATGTTCCCGGTACAGCCTGTGATGGAGCGCATTGCGTTGACGGCAGCTGACCACGCGCAAGGCGCGGACAAAATGGCTGCTGCGCCTGTTGCGCCTGCTACGGCTCCGCCAGCGAAGAAGGGGGCAGAAGCGAAAGTCATCACGGAGGACGAAGCAAAGGCAATCGCCGAGAAACGCGTGCCTGGCAAGGCCATCGACGTGACGATTGAAAAGAAGATGGGAGCGAACCGTTACGTGGTTGAGGTGAAGCCCGCTGCGGGCGGCAAGGAGCTGGATGTGATCATCGACATGGCCAGCGGAAAAGTGCTCGCTGTTGAAAAATAACATCACACAAAAATTGATGCCAGGAGTTGCGATGAACCCATTGTCAAAACTTGCTATTGCCTTGATCCCGGCAACTGTCTGCTGGGGAACTGTCTTTGCCCAGGCGCCCGGCCCAGGTCGGGAGGAATTCGGCCTGACCACCAAGCAGCTTGTCCAGTATGTGGAACGGGTCGAAGCAGGCATTGCCAAGTGCATGCGGGCGCAGGGGTTTGAATACACCGCCGCCGACTATGAGACCGTGCGCAAAGGCATGAACGCCGACAAGAAGCTTCCCGGCCTGAGCGAAGAGGAATTTATTGCCAAGCACGGTTTTGGCGCTGCCACCATGTACACCGGCCGGCCCATCCAACTGGAAAGTGGTTACAGCCCGGCCCGGGTCGGCTTGGGCGAGCGCAATGTAGACGCTTTTAAGAGTCTGTCGCCCGCCAGCCAAGCGGCCTATAACCGGGCCTTGCTCGGACCGAATTTTGATGCCACGTTTGCCCTCAGTCTGGAGCGGGAAAACTTTGCGCGTGCGGGCGGTTGCACACTGGAAGCTGTTAAACAGGTGTTTTCCCCCAGTCAATTGACCGCAAGTTATTACAACCCGAAGGACGATCTGGTCAACAAGGATCCAAGAATGAAAACGGCGCTGCGAAAGTTCGCCGCCGAAATGCGCAAGAACGGATACGATTACAACCACCCTGATGAGGCCGGCCCCGACGTGCGAAAACGTCTTGACGTCCTGAC
>JANMCB010000415.1:0-3197 GCA_031360805.1 Rhodoferax sp. | reverse complement strand
AGAGGCTTTTTTGCGGATAGTAGAACACTGTGTTGACAACATGAACGCCAGCAGCGGGCAGCGTTACCGCCCAAGCCCGCTCGCCAATGACGGCAACGGCCGGTGGCTGACCTTTATCCTGCATTGCGGAGATCTGTTTGATCAATTCATCGCTGGCAACCAGTTGGTTGGTCGCAACGCCTAATGGGTTAAAGGGAAGTGATGCGCCTAACGTCCAGGCTAGACAAATGCAAATGACCCAAACATGGCGCTGGGTTAAAAGAGCGTAGCTCGCCAATCCGATCGCGGCAAAGGTCATCAACGCATAGCTGGGCTGTACCATTTGCGAAATAGCTACTGGAAGCCTGCCAAATAGCAATGCAATATGCACGAGCACAAGTAGCGAAAACACGCCGTATCCCGCCTTCCAGAGGCTCGACTGGTATTGCGGCATCTGGTGTTTCGGTGCCATCAGCCATGCCAGGACGAATATTTGGGCAATGCCCAAAGTCAGGTCAATTCGGTATGAGGTTGTAAACCCGAGCACGGAAAAGCGGGCAAATTGCGGATTGAAACCAATGAACGCAAAGGCAAGGATGAAGGCGGTGACCGCTGAAAGTGCGGCGATGACCGGATCCAGTTTACGCAGCGCAATGCTGCGGATCACGATGGCGGGCACGGCTGCCCAAAACAGGAAGAAAAAAGACCCCGCGTCACTCTGGGCGATGATGTCCGACGTGGCGTAAATGGTCGCGGGGCTGAGCCACCCTTTGATCAGGAACCACGGGTCAATGTCGCCTCCGACCTCAAGACTTCTTCCGCCGGGATAAACGGTGGACCGGATGGCAGCAACGGCATCCTGTGCAGCCAGCCACCAGCCACCCAGAATCGCAGCCGCAACCAGGGTTGCCACAGCGATAGCGAACCATTGAGTCGCGCCAAAGTTGAGTCTTCGCCGCTCGTTCCACACCCAGGCCAATGCAACCGGCACCAGCAGATAGGCAAGTTTTATCTGCCAGGAAGGGTAGAGCACCAACGCGAAGCCTGCCAATGCCCAGCCGAGAAGTAGACCAAAAATTGACGCGCGCCACAGGTGGTTCTGCCGAAAGAGTTGTTGCCAACAGAGGACGGCAGTCGTGGCGAAAAAGACGGTGTAGGCCGGCCAGCCGGAAAACACGACGGCATACGGCGATGCAGCGCAAGTTAATGAAAGTGCAGCGGCGAGTCGCCACTCCAGATTGAAGGTCTGAATCAACACCAGCCATAGCGCCCCAAAGCAGGCAAAAAACGGAAACCACCAATACCAGGAAAGCGCCCGGCGCAGGTCAAAAACGAAAAACCCCCATGTGGCAGGTTTTGCCACAGACGACAAATGTGCGACCGGCACACCGGTCATGCCGATGACCATCATGTTTTGCCCATCTGGACCCAATAGCCGGTTGACGACTGGAAAGAGCGGCAAATGAGATGCCTGGCTGATCGCAAGGGGTGTCAATACCTCCCATTCATCACTTCGAATCTCGCGGTCCTGGCCCAACCAGGGCAATGTGCTGTGCTCAATGAAGGGTGATCCCTTAAGTGCCAGTGCAAGCGAAGAGCCAGTCCATCCAGCGCCGACCAGTAGCAAAAATGACAAGAGCAGCGAAATTCCAAAGAGTGACTTCCACGGTCGAGCCACATTTTTTGTGATGAGCGAGAAAATCACTACAAAAGCAGGCAGTGCCATTGCCAGGATTAGCGCAACCAATTGCCAGGCGCCGGGCGAATTGGGGGCATGCAAGGCAATGGTCTTCAAAGGGTCTGAAGCGGGTACCTCAAAGGTTTGGCCGTCGCCCAGTCTGGCCATAAGCTTGACCGCTGATGACCCATTGGCCACGCTGCCAGGGACGGCTACAACCACCTGAAAGCCGGACCAAAGCCATTCCTTGCGTCCGGTCGCCTTGACAACGTCCGGGCGTTCTGATCGCTCAAAGCGCCCGCGATAAATCTCCTGGCCCGCGACGTCGATCAGAATGTTGGTTACAAAAACATTGGCATTCTGCGGGGCTACCCAGCCTGATACTTTGAGGGTTCGCTTCTCTGAATCGACCGTTATTGCCTCGACATATCCCTGTCCCGCAGAGATCGCGGGTGATGCAGGTTGGGCAGCTGAGAGGGTGAGAAAAAAAATGCCGCCTAGCAGAAACAGCACCTGTTTGAACGCCCAAATCAGGCGGAGCAGGCGAGACCCCGGCGCCATGGTTGATGCGTCGTTACAACTTGATGGGGCCGCGACAGGGGCCAACCCTCAAGCTGTCCCTCCCACCGTCAACCCGTCAATCCTCAAAGTCGGTTGCCCAACCCCAACCGGCACGCTTTGGCCTTCCTTGCCGCAGGTGCCAACGCCGCTGTCAAGCTTCATGTCGTTGCCGATCATGCTGACGCGCTTGAGGCATTCCGGGCCACTTCCCACGAGCGTTGCGCCCTTCACCGGGTACAGGATTTTGCCGTTTTCAACCCAATAGGCTTCTGACGCAGAGAACACAAACTTGCCGGAGGTAATGTCAACCTGGCCGCCACCAAAGTTTGTGGCGTACAGGCCTTTTTTGATGCTGGCGACGATTTCCTTCGAATCCATGTCGCCACCGGTCATGTAGGTATTGGTCATGCGCGGCATGGGCACATGCGCGTAGCTTTCGCGGCGCCCGTTGCCGGTGGGTTTCACGCCCATCAGGCGGGCGTTCATGGCATCTTGAATGTAGCCTTTCAGGATGCCGTCTTCGATCAATACGTTTTTCTGCGAGGCGCAGCCTTCGTCGTCCACATTCAGTGAACCACGTCGATCCGGCAAAGTACCGTCGTCCAGCACGGTGACGCCTTTGGCAGCTACACGTTTACCGATTTTTCCGCTGAATGCACTGGAACCCTTGCGGTTGAAATCACCCTCAAGGCCGTGGCCAATCGCTTCGTGCAGCAAAATCCCGGGCCAACCTGAACCGAGCACCACGGTCATTTCTCCCGCTGGCGCAGGGCGGGATTCGAGGTTGGTCAGGGCCGCGTTGACGGCCTCATTGACGTAAGCTTCAACGCAGGCATCATCGAAATAGGCCAGTCCAAATCTGCCACCGCCTCCCGCCGAGCCGACTTCACGGCGAACCTTGCCGGCAACCGTCTGTTCTGCGATGACCGTGACACTCAAACGGACCAGGGGACGCACATCAGCGGCCAGGGTGCCGTCG
>JANMCB010000403.1:0-3016 GCA_031360805.1 Rhodoferax sp. | reverse complement strand
AGGGCGCGCTCTGTGATGGCTTCTGCAGTCAACTGCGGTTTGAGTTCGCCCCACAGCGCGATGCCTTCGAGCAGTGTGCCGCTCTGGTTGATGCGTGGCAGGCCGTATGAGAGGGTCGCGTCCAGGTGAAAATGCGCGTCGACAAAGGGCGGGCTGACGAGCAGACCTTCGGCATCGATGGCTTCCCGGGCGGGAGCGTCCAGGCCTTGTGTCACCTCAACAATTTTCCCATCCTGCACGGCAATGGACATGTCGGTTCGTCCATCGGGCAGGGTGGCATTCTTGACCAGTAAATCCAGCATTTATCGTTCACCTTTGCGGTAGGGTTTCATCAGCGCCTGCGGGTAGGTTGCCTTGCGCGCCACCAGCACCAGTGCCACGATGGACAGCAGATAGGGCAGCATGAGGTAAACCTGATACGGCAGCACGGCGTCACTGGATTGTTGCAGGCGAAGCTGCAGCGCGTCAAAAAATGCGAAGAGCAGGGCGCCCAGCAGCGCCTTGCCCGGCCGCCACGATGCAAACACCACCAGCGCCACGCAGATCCAGCCGCGCCCGTTGACCATGTTGAAAAAGAAGGCGTTGAAGGCAGCCAGCGTCAAAAACGAGCCCGCCACGCCCATCAAAGCCGACCCCGCCACAATCGCAGCCGTGCGCGTCGCGGCCACCGGGACGCCCTGGCCCTCTGCGGCCTGCGGGTTCTCACCCACCATGCGTACGGCCAATCCGGCGGGTGTGCGGTTCAAAACATAGCTGATGACGGGCACCAGCATCAACGCCAGCAGGGTGATTTCGGTCTGGTTTTGCAGGATCGGAACGGGCAGCCAGGTCATTTCGGCAAACGGGGTGATGGTCGGCGGCGTGGTGACTTTCGGAAAGCTCACGCGGTAGCCGAAATAGCTCAAGGCGGTCGCAAGCAAGGTAATGCCAAGCCCGCAGACGTGCTGTGACAACGCAAGGTTCACCGTTAAAAACGCATGCAGCAGGCCAAAAACCATGCCGGTGCCGGCGGCAACCAGAACCCCGCCCCACAGCGGCGCGCCCAGGTAAACGCTGAGCCAGCCCGTGAACGCGCCCGCCACCATGATGCCTTCTATGCCCAGGTTCAACACGCCCGCGCGCTCGCACAGAAGCACCCCCAAGGTGCCCAGAATCAACGGCGTGGCAATGCGAAGCACCGCCACCCAAAAGGCCGAATTGGCGAGAATGTCGGCAATGTCAGTCACCGCCACTTCACCCGGTATTGCGTGAAGAGCGTGGCGATAAGCACCGAGATCAGCGACGCAGCAACGATCACGTCGGCAATGTAGGTCGGCACATTGACGGCGCGGCTCATGCTGTCGGCGCCAACCAGCACGCCTGCCACAAACACACTGCCCGCCACCACGCCGAGCGGGTGCAGCGCGGCCAGCATGGCAATCACGATGCCGCTGTAACCATAGCCTGGCGACATGTCCAGCGTGACGTAGCCCGTGCGACCCGCCACTTCGATCGCTCCGGCAAGGCCCGCCAGCGCGCCCGAAAGCACTGCCACCAGCACCACCGTGCGCGTGATCGGCACGCCCGCAAAAGCTGCCGCGCGGGCATTGGCGCCGACAGCGCGAATGTCAAAACCGGTCACCGTGTATTTCAGCAATGCCCAGAGGCCAACGGCCAGCGCGACTGCGCCAATCAACCCGGTGTGAAGGCGGGTTTGGGCGATCAGCCTGGAGAGTTCCAGGTCACTTTGCAGCGCCACACTTTGGGGCCAGCCCATGGCGGTAGGGTCTTTCATGGGGCCGTCCAGCATGAGCGATACCAGCAGCAGCATGATGAAGTTAAGCAGCAACGTGGTGACCACCTCATCGACACCCATCTTGGCTTTCAGCAATGCTGGCCCCAGCAGCAGCGCCGCGCCCGCCAGTGCGGCCGCCAGCATCATCAGCGGAAACAACACCCACGGCGACACCTCATACCCGCTGCCGCCATGCAAGCCGCCCACCGCCACCGCCGCCAGCGCACCGGCGTAAAGCTGGCCTTCCGCGCCAATATTGAACAGCCGCGCCCTAAACGCAACGGCGGCCGCCAGACCGGTCAACATCAGCGGGATGGCGCGGGTGAAGGTTTCGCTCAGCGCAAAGACCGACCCGAAGCCACCTTTGACCAGCAAGGCGTAGGTTTGCCCCACCGGCGCGCCCGCCCACAGCACCAGGAGCGAACTGACCACCAGGGTAAAAACGGCGGCCGCAATGGGCGCGAGAACCAGCGCGGCAGGCGAGGCGCGGGCACGCTTTTCCAGCCTCATGCCAGGGCGTCCGTTTCCGTGTCGGCTGTGACGCCGGCCATCGCCAGGCCAATGGTTTCGCGGCTCCAGTGCGCGAAGGGCAGGGCTTCTGTGAGCCGGCCGGCATGCATCACGGCGATACGGTCGCCCAGCGTCAGAACTTCGTCCAGGTCGTTCGAAATCAGCAGCACGGCTGCACCCGCGTCACGCGCAGCAATCAGCGCATTCTGAACAAATGCAACGGCGCCAATGTCAAGTCCCCACGTGGGCTGGTGGGCCACGATCAGCCGGGGAACCCTACTGGCGTCGCCATCGACCGCCAACAGCGCGCGCCCCAAAATGAGCTTTTGCATATTGCCGCCGGAAAGCGCACGCGCAGGGGTATCTTGCCCTGCGCCGCGCACATCAAATTGCGAGATGACCGCCTGCGCACGTGCCCGCGCGGCCTGCTGGCGCACCACCAGGCCGCGCGAGAACGCCGGACTGCGCAAGCGCTCGGAAACCGCGTTTTCCCAGACAGACAGGTCGCCCACCACGCCGACACCATGGCGGTCTTCAGGGATACGGGCCACGCCCTGGTTGACCAGCCAGGCCGGTGACGCCTGCAATGGGGCATCCATCAACCGGATTTGGCCCGCCGTCGCGCTGCGAACGCCGCACAGCAGATCGGCCAATGCCACCTGACCATTGCCTGAAACGCCTGCAACCGCCACGATTTCGCCACTGCGCAGCCTGAGCGACACCTGGTCCAGC
>JANMCB010000379.1:0-6397 GCA_031360805.1 Rhodoferax sp. | reverse complement strand
TCCATCAGGATGATGTCAGGGTCCAGCACCAGGGTCTGCGCCAGTGCAGCGCGCTTGCGCATCCCGCCAGAGAGCTGATGCGGATAGCGGTCGCCAAAATCACCCAGGCCAACGCGCTGCAGCCAGGTCTGGGCCTGCTGGCGGGCCTGATCATCCGGCACGCCCCGGTACTGCAGGCCGACCATGACATTTTGCAGCGCACTGCACCAGGGCATGAGGGCGTCGGTCTGAAACATGTAGCCTGCGCGCCTGTTGATTCCGGCCAGCGGCTGGCCAAACACCCGCACCTCGCCCAGGGTCGGCGGCAACAGGCCCGCACCCATGTTCAGCAAGGTTGACTTGCCACAACCGGTGGGGCCGACCACCGAGACGAACTCGCCCGCCTTGATGCAGAGGGTGGTTTGACCCACGGCCGTGTACGCCTTTGAGGCGGCATCGCGCGGCCTGAAGGTGCAGGAGATGTCAAGAAACTCGAGCGCAAACTCAGACACTGCTGACTGACCGATCAACCCCGACACGGTCAGGCCTTGAACTTGTCCTTGGCCTTGCGCGCAAAGTCATTGATGAAAGTGCGGTTCAGTGCGATTTTCTCTGCCCTGATGGCCGGATCAAAACTGGCCAGCGCCCTGAGCGCGGTCTTCGTGCCCTCTTCTGGAATCAGGCCGTCAAGCGCAATCGCCTCGTGCACCTTGTTGAAGGACGCCAGGTAGAGCCCACGGTCACCCAACAGGTACGATTCAGGGACGGTCTTGAGAATGTCGCCGGGGCCTGCCGTTTGCAGCCACTTCAGGCTGTGCACGATGGCATCGGCCAACGCCTGCGCGGTGTTCGGGTTCTTCTGCAAAAACTCCGACGGTGCATACAGGCAGCCTGCGGGCATCGGGCCACCAAAGACCTCCAGGGTTCCCTTGAGGGTGCGCGTGTCCGAGATGATCCGGACGTCGCCCTTTTGCTCCAGCATGGTCATCACCGGGTCAATGTTGCTGATGGCGTCTATCTGGCCCGAGCGCACTGCCGTCAGCGCACTGGCCGCAGTGCCTACACCGATGAAGCTGACGTCTTCCGCCTTCAGACCGGCACGGGACAGAAGCAGATTGGCGACCATGTTGGTCGAGGATCCCGGCGCGCTCACGCCAATTTTCTTGCCCTTCAAATCGGCCAGGGTCTTGTAGCCTGCCATCGTTTTTGTTGAAACACCCAAAGCGATAGCGGGTGCGCGACCCTGCAGCACAAATGCCTGGAAAAACTGGCCTTTGCTTTGCAGGTTGATGGTGTGCTCATAAGCCCCGCTGACCACGTCTGCAGAGCCACCCACGACCGCCTGCAGGGCGCGGGCGCCGCCCGCGAAGTCGCTGATCTCGACATCCAGCCCCTGCGCCTTGAAATAACCCAACTGCTCGGCAATGGTCAACGGCAGGTAGTAAAACGACGCCTTGCCACCGACCGCAATTGCCACCTTTGACTTTTCGGGCTTGGGCTGGGC
The DNA here is from genome assembly GCA_031360805.1 of Rhodoferax sp. Classification (GTDB taxonomy): domain Bacteria; phylum Pseudomonadota; class Gammaproteobacteria; order Burkholderiales; family Burkholderiaceae_C; genus JANYCG01. Next base: position 4,914 of record JANMCB010000379.1, on the reverse strand, counting down.
CAGCAACACCGGTGCAGCAAGTGACGCTGCACCCACAGCAGCCAAGGTGGCAAAGCGCCGCCGGTTTGGCCTTGTTGGGTCAGCGTGCGCTGCGACAGCGGGGTTGGTCATGGGTTCTCCTTGGGGTGTGTTTTTGGTTTGCGCCTAGGTTATCAAGCCTCGGCCATTGACACATCGGGAACATCCCGGACGGGTAATTACTTATTCGCCCCCGTATAGCTGTCACAAAAAGTTACCAGGAGTGCTCTGGCCGTTGCCTGAAAGATGATTTACCGCCGGTCCACCAGCGCATGCGCGATCGTGCCCAGGTCCACATATTCAAGCTCACTGCCCACCGGTACGCCGCGCGCCAGACGGGTTAACTGCAAGCCGCGCGCTTTGAGCGCCTGCGAGATCACATGGGCGGTGGCCTCGCCTTCTGCTGTGAAATTCGTCGCCAGAATCACTTCCTGCACGATGCCGTCGCTGGCACGGTCAAACAACTTTTCAAGGCCAATGTCTTTGGGGCCAATGCCGTCGAGCGGGCTCAGGCGCCCCATCAGTACAAAGTACACACCCCGATAGGCACCAGTGCGTTCCACAGCTGACTGGTCGGCAGGTGTTTCGACGACGCAAAGTTTGGACCGGTCACGTCGGCTGTCCAGGCAGGTGGCGCAGACTTCAGCCTCGGTAAAGGTATGGCATTGCGAGCAGTGCCGAATGGACGTCACTGCATTGGCCAGCGCGCCAGACAGTGCCTCTGCCGCCGGGCGGTCATGCTGCAGCAGGTGAAACGCCATGCGCGACGCCGACTTCACGCCCACACCTGGCAAGCGGCGCAGTGACTGGATCAGAACCTCCAGCGAATTGGATTCAGCCACGCGAAGTAAAGGCAGGTTGAATGCGAAGACCGGATCAAAATGGAAACTTCATGCCGCCAGGAAGCCCGGGCATGCCCGCCGACAGTTTTCCCATTTTCTCCTGCGACGTGTCTTCGGCCTTGCGCACGGCGGCATTGAATGCGGCAGCCACAAGGTCTTCGAGCATGTCCTTGTCGTCAGACAGCAAGCTGGGGTCAATGGTGACCCGGCGCACATCGTACTTGCAGGTCATGGTGACTTTTACGAGCCCTGCGCCCGCTTCACCCGTCACCTCTATCGTGCCCAACTCGTCCTGGGCTTTCTTCATGTTGTCCTGCATGGCCTGGGCTTGCTTCATCAAGCCGGCCAGTTGTCCTTTGTTAATCATCAATGGTCCTTGTGGTGTTTCAGAAAAAGTTCAGCGATATCCCGTGTTGGCGCCATTGCAACGGGTGGGCACAAATTGGCTTACAGCGGTTTGATGCTGCCAGGCACGATTTTCGCCCCAAAGTCGCGCATCATGTGCTGCACAAACGGGTCTTCAAAAATGATTTTCTCCGCCGCCAGCTGGCGCTGTGCCAGTGCAGCGGCATTGCGCCTGGCCGGGCTGTCCAGCACACGCCCCACTTCAACCACCAGTTTGACCGGGTGGCCCGCGTCGTTGAGCGCGGCTTGAAGGCGGTCCCGGTTACCCGCCTGGTTCAGTGATTCCCGTTCGACCCGCAAAATCCATTGGTCCGTATCCTGCGCCACGAGTTGCGATTGCAGCGCCAGTTCACGCACCAGCGCCGCGATGCTTTCTTGTGCGATTAGTTGCTGCACAAGCGGATGCCAGAAGTCGCCTTCGGGGGTTGGCACCAAAGCTGACTGACCTGACTGGCCAGCGAGGCTCTCCGTGCGGGAGTCGGCCTGCACCCGAACCGGGATCGCGACCACCTGCGGGGCAATTACTTCAGCGGCGGCGAGCGGCCCCGAGCTCACTTCGTGCGGAGCTGCCGTTGATTTGGCACCCGCAGACTGTTCCAGCACATGGAGCATTTGCCCAGGCGGCGGCGCATGAAGTTCAGTCGCCGGTTCAACCGCAATTGCTGCTGGCATGGCAGGCTGCGGCGCTACTGGATCAGACGGCTGCGCCTTGATGGGCGTTGATGCAGCCTGCGCCCGCGCCTCGGCGGCCATGGGCGCAATACTTTCCGACACAACTCCTTCAGTGCGGTCAGCGCGGTTCAGAGTTTTTTTTTCCGCCAGAACCGCCGCGTTGGTTTTAGCCGCTGCGCCAGCTGACTTGAATGCCAGCAACCGCAACAGCACCATGGTGAGCGCGGCGTAATCGTCAGGTGCCAAGCCGAGCTCGGCCCGGCCATGCAGGCACAGGCTGTAGAGCAGTTGCGTCTCATCAGCGGGCATTTGCGCTGCAAGCCTGGCGATGTCTGCAGCGTCCGGGTCGGAATCAGTGTCCAGATCAGGCACTGCCTGGATAACGGCCATGCGTTGCAGCATGGCGCTCATTTCTTCGAGCGTCGATGCAGCGCTGATTCCGTTCACCCGCAGCGCTTCAGAGGTTTCAACCACCGTCTTGCCGTCGCCCTGCGCCAGTGCGTCAATCAGGCGAAACACGTAACTTCGGTCAACGCTTCCGAGCATCTGGCGTACGGGTGCGACTTCAATCTTCCCGTTGCCAAACGCAATCGCCTGATCGGTCAAAGACAGTGCGTCCCGCATGGAGCCCCGTGCCGCGCGGGCCAGCAAGTGCAAGGCATTCGGCTCGGCCTCAATGCCTTCCTGGGTCAGCACATGCATCAAATGCTCACGGATCGTCTCAGGCGCCATCGGCCTCAAATTGAACTGCAGGCAGCGCGACAGAACCGTCACGGGCACTTTTTGCGGGTCGGTCGTGGCCAGTACAAACTTGAGGTATTCCGGCGGCTCCTCCAGCGTCTTGAGCATGGCATTGAAGGCATGCCCGGTCAGCATGTGCACCTCGTCAATCATGAACACTTTGAAGCGGCCCTGCACCGGCTTGTAAACCGCCTGCTCCAGCAAGGCCTGCACTTCGTCCACGCTCCGGTTGGAGGCAGCGTCCAGTTCGGTGTAATCAACGAATCGGCCGCTGTCAATATCCCGGCAAGCCTGGCAAGCGCCGCAAGGCGTCGCCGTGATGCCGCCCTGCCCGTCGACACCCTGGCAGTTCAGCGATTTGGCCAGAATGCGCGACACCGTGGTTTTGCCCACGCCACGCGTGCCTGTGAATAGATAGGCATGGTGCAGGCGCTGGGTCTGCAAAGCGTTGGAAAGCGCCCGAACCACATGTTCCTGACCCACCATTTCGGAAAAGTTCCGGGGTCGGTATTTGCGGGCAAGCACGAGGTAAGACATGCAGAGATTCTACGGTGCACTATTGCGCAAAAGCGTCAGAAGCGCAGTGGCAATTTTTCGACGGGCCGCCCCTAGTTCTCGAAGAGCGGCGAAGCTAAAAATTAGCCCCCTCGGCGGGCAGAGAGCTACACAGAGCGAGCGAACCTGAGGGTACAATATCGGTGACGGGCCTTCCCGCATGGTAAAGCGGCCAACCGGGTCAGATGGGGAACCAAGCAGCCCTAACTGTGGAGCCAGTGCCGGGGTCAAGGCTCGTCAACCTCATTCAGCTTGCGCACCTGAGGCGCCAAGCAGCCTAGCGGATCAAAAATCGATACGCGCCATAAATCACCAAGCCAATCGCGGCCCAACCCATTGCCTTGAAAACCAGGCTTGAGATGAAGGTGTCGGGCTTTTTGCGCCGATCACGGGTAGCCCGCTCAAAACCACTTTCAGGTCCGAGGATTGATGGCATTGTTGTGTGGTGTTCCATACGATGATCAGGACAAGGCCTGATTAAATAGTTGTGCGCCATTTTACTGGAAATTTGTAACATAATGATACATATAAAAATTAACTCATAAGTTAATTTTTGAATCAAATCAGAGGAAATTGACCAATAAAACCAGTCAAATAGCCCTCCAGCCCTCGAATAATATAGACTTTTAGCTATACAAATAATATGCCAAAATTTGCAGCCAATCTTTCGATGATGTACCCCGAGTTGCCGTTTTTGGACCGTTTTGAGGCGGCGGCCAAAGACGGCTTCAAAGCGGTTGAGTTCCTGTTCCCGTACGCTTGGGAGAAGGAAGAAATCTCTGCACGGCTTCATGCCAATGGATTGAAACAGGTCCTTTTCAACATGGCCCCCGGCGGGCTGGACCGCGCCGGTATATCGCCAGCCTGGGACGCCGGCATGCGCGGCACGGCCTGTTTGGCGGAACACACCCAGGCTTTCCGCCAGGGTACAGCGCTCGCGCTGGAATACGCCGACGCACTGGACTGCCCGCGCATCCACCTGATGGCGGGTTTGGTTCCAGCGGGCAAGGAGCGCGCCGACGTGCAAGCCACCTATATCGAGAACTTGAGCTGGGCAGCGGCTCTGGCCGCCAAATCTGGACGCGACGTGCTGATCGAGCCGATCAATACCCGCGACATACCCCGTTTTTTCCTGAACCGGCAGGACCACGCCCACGACATCATCAACGCGGTGGGTGCCGCTAACTTGAAGGTGCAGATGGACCTGTACCACTGCCAGATCGTCGAAGGGGACGTCGCAACGAAAATCCGCCAATACTTGCCTTCAGGGCGCGTCGGCCATTTCCAGATTGCGGGCGTGCCACAGCGCCACGAGCCGGACCTGGGCGAAGTCAACTACCCCTATCTGTTTGGCGTGATTGACGAAGTCTCCCGAGACTGTGGCTGGGATGGCTGGATCGGCTGCGAATACCGGCCTCGGCTTGGCGGGCAGCCAGGCGGAACTTCGGCCGGCCTGGGGTGGCTGAAACCTTGGTTGTGAACGGCCAGAGCCTCAGGCAGCCAGATACGCCAGCACACCCTGCCCAGCCCGGCGCCCGCAGGCCAGGCATGCGCTGAGCAGGTAGCCGCCGGTCGGGGCTTCCCAGTCGAGCATCTCGCCGGCACAGAAAGTGCCCGGCAGCCCGTTGAGCATGAGATTCGAATCCAGGCTGCTGAACTGCACGCCCCCGGCACTGCTGAT
>JANMCB010000373.1:0-3829 GCA_031360805.1 Rhodoferax sp. | reverse complement strand
GGCGTGGTGAAAAGCGTCAGCAACTGGCTCACGATCAACCCGCCCACCATCACCACGCCCAGCGGATGGCGCAACTCGCTGCCCACACCGCCGCCCAGCATCAACGGCAAGGCGCCCAGCAATGCCGCCAGCGTGGTCATCAAAATCGGCCGGAACCGCAACAGGCAGGCCTGATGGATGGCGTCACGCGGGTTCAGGCCCTGCTCACGCTCGGCGTCCAGCGCAAAGTCGATCATCATGATGGCGTTCTTCTTGACAATGCCAATCAAGAGCACGATGCCAATGATGGCAATCACATCCAGTTCCAGCTTGAGCGCGAGCAGCGCGAGCAAGGCTCCCAATGCCGCAGAGGGAAGCGTGGACAAAATCGTCACCGGGTGAATGTAGCTTTCATAGAGCACGCCAAGCACGATGTACATCGTGACAATCGCTGCCAGTATCAACAGCAGCGTGTTGGAGAGCGATGCCTGAAACGCCAGCGCCGCGCCCTGAAAACTGGTCTCGATGCTGGCCGGCATTTTCAACGCAACTTCCTCGGCCTTGATCGCTTGCACCGCCTCGCCCAACGACACGCCAGGCGCCGCATTGAACGAGATCGTCGCCGACGGGAACTGCCCCACATGGTTGATCGACAATGACGCAGGTTTTTCCACCACCCGCGCCACACTGTTCAGCGGAATCTGCTTGCCGGTGCTGGAGGGCACAAACAGGTTTGACAGCGCTAGGGGGCCCACCTTGTATTCAGGCGCCACCTCCAGCACCACGCGGTACTGGTTGGACTGCGTGAAGATGGTCGATATCAGCCGCTGGCCAAAGGCGTTGTAAAGCGCGTTGTCAATGCCCGCCACGGTCACGCCGAGCCGCCCGGCAGCGGCGCGATCAATCTCCACATACGCTTGCAGGCCTTTGTCCTGCAGGTCACTCGTGACATCGGCCAGTTGCGGCAGTTTGCGCAGCCGCTCAAGCAACTGCACCGTTGACGCGTTCAGTTCGTCCATATTCGGTGACGACAGCAAAAACTGGTACTGCGTCTTGGCGATGCGGTCTTCAATCGTCAAGTCCTGCACGGGTTGCAAAAACAGCTCGACGCCCGGAACAAACCGCGTGGATTCGGTGATGCGGCGAATGACGTTGCCGATGTTGCGCGACTCAACATCGCGCTCGGCTTTGGGTTTCAGGTTGATCAGGAAGCGCCCTGCATTGAGCGTGGTGTTTGCCCCGTCCACACCGATGAAGCTGGACAGGCTGGCAACCGCCGGGTCCTTCAATATTTGGTCGGCCATCAATTGCTGGCGCTCGCCCATGGCGCCAAACGATGTTGCCTGCGACGCTTCGGTGATGCCCTGAATCACGCCCGTGTCTTGCAGCGGGAAGAAGCCCTTGGGGACGACAAAGTACAGCCACGCCGTCAGCGCCATCGTGACAACAAATACAAACAGTGTCGCAATGCGCCTGTCCAGCACCCAGTTCAACATCACGCCATAGCGGCGAATCGTCGCATCAAAAAATCGGCCCGTGGCGCGGTACAAACGGCCATGGCTCTCCTCGGGCGTGTGCTTGAGCAGGCGCGCGCACAGCATGGGCGTGAGCGTGAGTGAGACCACGGCCGATATCAGGATGGCGACGGCCAGTGTGATCGCGAACTCGTGGAACAGGCGGCCCACCACGTCGCCCATGAACAGCAGCGGAATCAGCACCGCAATCAGGGATATCGTCAATGAAATAATGGTGAAGCCAATCTGTTTGGCGCCTTTCAGCGCTGCTTCCATGGGCGGCTCGCCTGCCTCGACATAGCGTGCGATGTTCTCGATCATCACGATGGCGTCGTCCACCACAAAGCCGGTGGAAATGGTCAGCGCCATCAAGGTCAGGTTGTTGATGGAGAAGCCCGCCAGGTACATGATGCCAAAGGTGCCGACCAGCGACAGAGGCACGGCGAAGCTCGGGATCAACGTGGCTGAGGCGCTGCGCAGAAACACAAAAATCACGGCTACCACCAGGCCGATAGCCAGCAGCAGTTCAATCTGCACATCGTTGACGGACGCGCGAATCGTCACGGTTCGATCGGTCAGGACCTGAACGTCAATCGCTGAGGGCAACGTGCTTTGCAGTTGCGGCAGCAGCGCCTTGATGCGGTCCACGGTTTGGATCACATTCGCGCCCGGCTGGCGCTGGATGTTCAATATCACGCCGGGCATCGCGTTGGCCCAGGCTGCCAGGCGTGTGTTCTCCGCGTCGTCGACGATTTTTGCCACGTCAGTCAAGCGCACTGGCGAGCCATTTTTGTAAGTGACGATCAGGTTGGCATACTCGGCGGCAGACTTCAACTGGTCATTCGCGTCAATGGTCGAAGCCCGCGCCGCGCCGTCAAAACTGCCTTTGGCCTGGTTGACGTTGGCGGCATTGATGGTGATGCGCACGTCTTCCATTGACAGGTTGACCCCCGCCAGCGCGGAAGGGTTGACCTGAATGCGCACGGCCGGTCGTCTGCCCCCCGCAATGGCAACCAGCCCAACCCCCGGCACCTGAGAGAGTTTGGGAGCCAGCCGGTTCTCCACCAGGTCATGAATGCGGATGACCTGCAAGGTGGGCGAGGTGATCGCCAGGGTCAGCACCGGCGCATCGGCCGGGTTGACCTTGCTGTAGGTCGGGGGCATGGGCAGGTCGGTCGGCAAGAGGTTGCTGCCCGCGTTGATGGCCGCCTGCACCTGCTGCTCCGCGACGTCCAGAGTGACGTCCAGCGAAAACCGCAGCGTGATGACCGACGCGCCCCCCGAGCTGGTGGACGACATTTGCGTGAGCCCCGGCATCTGGCCAAACTGGCGCTCCATCGGCGCGGTGACGGCGGACGTCATCACGTCCGGGCTGGCACCAGGGTAAAGCGTGATGACTTGAATGGTGGGGTAGTCCACCTCGGGCAGGGCCGACAGCGGCAGCAGCCGGTAAGCCAGCGCGCCCGCGATCAGGATGGCGACCATCAACAGCGACGTGGCAACTGGTCGCAGAATGAAGAGGCGGGAAAGGTTCATGCGCGGGCGCCCGGCCGGGTTACTGGCTTTGCTGCTGTTGGCGCCGTTCGCGCAGTTGCTGGAAGAAGGCGCGGCGCTCCTCCTGGTTCATTTTGTTGACGCGCGCGGCCTCCTCGGGCGGCAGGCGGCTCATCACGGCGCGCACGCGCTCCTGCGCTTCAGGCGGAAGGTTGTCGATCCAGCCTGCGCCTGCTCCAGCTGGTGGCGCTGCCGCTGGCGTGGCTGGTTTGCCAGCTTCTGCGAGGGGCTGTGCGGCTTGCCGCGCTGGCCGGGCTGGCCCTGCGTCGGCTGAAGCACCTGCCGCCGGGGTTGCCGGGGTCCGTTCGGCCCGTGCTGAACTGGCCGCACCGGAGGGACTCTCCGCACCAGCAGAACCATTAGCATTGCCTGCACCGGCGGAGCGCCCACCTGCATCTGGCGCGCCGCCCGGTCGCACGGTGGGCGTGATCACCTCCACCTTGACGCCTTCGCGCAGCCGGTCTGCGCCATCGGTCACCACCTTGTCACCGGCTGCCAGGTCGCCTTGCACGCTGACCCAATCGCCCTCGGTCGTGCCCACCCGAATGCGCCGAATGGACACGTTGCTGTCCGGTTTGACCACATAAACGAAAGTGCCCAGCGCGCCGCGCTGCACGGCGGTCGACGGAATTGACAGTGCGTCCTCCAGGGTGTTGACTTGCAGCTTGATGTTGACAAACTGGTTCGGAAACAGCGAGCCGTCAGCATTGGGAAACTCGGCTTTGACCTTGATGGTCCCGGTCACAGCGTCAATGGCGTTGTCGGTCGTGCTGACTTTGCCG
>JANMCB010000343.1:0-7611 GCA_031360805.1 Rhodoferax sp. | reverse complement strand
GGCCACCTGTATGCCCGCAACGCCAACCGCATTTTCAAGGGCAAGCTGCCGCCGCAGCTGTACGCCATCGGGGTTTTTGAAGTCGAGGTGGACGGACGCGGCCGCGTGGTATCAACCCACTGGCTGCGTGCGCCCAAACATGCGCCGGAGGTGATCGCCGAAGTTGAACGCACGGTGCGTGAAGCGCAGCCCTACCCGGTGCCGTCGCGCATGGGTCGCGTGGTCTACACCGACACCTGGCTTTGGGATGTCAGCGGGCAGTTTCAGCTCGACACCCTCACCGAAGGCCAGCTCTAGGATAGCCCGAGCGGAATCAGGAGCCGCGATAGGTCGAGTAGCTCCACGGGCTCACCAGCAAGGGCACGTGGTAGTGCTGGTCGGCATTCGCCACGCCAAAGTCAAGGCTTACCTTGTTGAGAAAATTGGGCTCTGGCAGCAATACCCCACGGGCCTTGAAATAGCCCGCAACGTCAAACTCCAGCCGATAGGTCCCCACCCGAAGGCTGGCGTTGTCGTATAAAGGGCCGTCCGGATTGCGGCCGTCCTGGTTCAGCACAAAACGCCGAACCAGTGTCGCCGTGTCGCCCTGTGTTGTGTAGAGCGCCGCCGCCATGCCGGCCGCCGGGCCACCGTGCATGGTATCCAGTACGTGTGTGCTCAAACCCATGTTGGCTCCTGATTGGAATGACTGCCTGAAAGACAGAAAGTGTATACACTTTTTGGGTTTGTCGCTATCATTGGCGCCATGGAAGCATCATCGACCGCACAAATCGTTCAGGCCTTGACCCGGGCGATTGTCGAACACCGGCTGCAGCCGGGCAGCAAGCTGGCTGAGCAGAAACTGGCCGATCATTTTGGCGTGTCCCGCACCTTGGTGCGCCAGGCGCTGCTGCAGCTTTCGCAACACCAGCTGGTCACTCTGGAGCCCGCCCGGGGCGCTTTTGTGGCAGCGCCTTCGGTGGTGGAGGCCAAACAGGTGTTTGCGGTGCGGCGCATGCTGGAGAGCGAGATGACCCGGGCCTTTGTGCGCCAGGTCACACCCACCAAAATCAAGGCCCTGCGGGAACATGTGGTTCAGGAGAAGCTGGCCGTGCAGCGTGAGGACGCGCACGGACGCACCGAACTGCTGGGTGACTTTCACGTGCGCATGGCAGAGCTGATGGGCAATGACGTGCTGGCGCAGTTGCTCAGCCAGCTGATTTCACGCTGTGCCTTGATCACCCTGATGTACCAGACCTCCCGCGCGGCCCAACACTCCAACGACGAGCATGCAGAAATCGTCAAGGCACTTGCGGCCAAGGACGAAGAACGGGCCGTGCAGCTCATGAACGACCATCTGGTCAGCGTCGAGAAGAACCTTACTTTTGACCGCAAGCTACCCACCAACGACATTTCGATGGCCTTGTCCTGAAGGAATCCGCCATGACGCAACCTCGCATCGACAGCTCCCCTGCGTCCGCTCTGCCCTACCCGCGTGACCTGGTTGGCTACAGCCGAAACCCGCCGCATGCCCAATGGCCGCAGCAGGCCCGCATCGCCGTGCAGTTTGTCCTGAACTATGAAGAAGGCGGCGAAAACGCCGTGCTTCATGGCGACCCGGCGTCTGAGCAGTTCCTTTCGGAAATGTTCAACCCGGCCGCATTTCCTGCGCGTCACATGAGCATGGAAAGCATTTATGAATACGGCTCGCGCGCGGGTGTCTGGCGAATTCTGCGCGAGTTCGAGCAGCGCGGCCTGCCCCTGACCGTTTTTGGTGTCAGCATGGCGCTTCAGCGCCACCCGGAATTGACCGCGGCTTTGACGGAATTGGGGCACGAAATTGCCTGCCACGGCTGGCGCTGGATCAGCTACCAGAATCTGGACGAAGCCACCGAGCGCGAACACATGCGCATCGGCATGGAGATCATCACGGAAATGACCGGGCAGCGGCCTCTGGGCTGGTACACCGGGCGCGACAGCCCCAACACGCACCGGCTGGTGGCCGACTACGGTGGCTTCCTTTACGACAGCGACTACTACGGCGACGACCTGCCGTTCTGGATGCCAGTGCAAAAGACCAATGGCGAGATGGTGCAGCAGCTGGTTGTGCCCTATACGCTGGACACCAACGACATGCGGTTTTCATCGGCGCAAGGCTTCGCCCAGGGTGATGATTTCTTCACCTACCTGCGCGACAGCTTTGACGTGCTGTACGCTGAAGGGCATCCGCAGGGCCTCAACGCGCCCAAAATGCTCAACATCGGCATGCACTGCCGCTTGCTGGGGCGGCCCGGACGCCTGAAGTCTTTGCAGAATTTCCTGGACTACGTGCAAGGCCACAGCGACGTATGGATCTGCCGACGCATCGATATCGCAAGGCATTGGCGCGCAACCCATCCTTGCGCGGTTGGCGCCCAATCGTAGGGCGCATCGTTTCGACCTGCCAAGCCGCCCGCCCTTAAGCCAGTACCCAGAGTCAGCCCAGCAAGTCGAACAGCGTGCGCGCAATCACCTTGGTGGCGCGGCGCAGGTCAGCCAGGTCGATGTGTTCGTCAGCACGTTTGGCGTTGCTCTCCAGCACCGTGCGCGGGCCACAGCCATACAGCACGGCCGGAATGCCACGCTCGCAAAACAGCCGCGCGTCGGTGTACAAGGGCGTGCCAGAGGCTTCAATCGGCTCACCAAACACCTCACTGGCGTGCCGGCACAACGGCTCCACCAGGGGCAGATTGCCTGCCAGCGGCTTGAGCGCATTCGCCAGCAACAACCGTTTGATGTCCACGGTGATGCCTGGCGACGCGGCGACCGCAGCACGGATCACGGTGCGCAAGCTGGCTTCCACCTCGGCCGGGTTTTCCTCAGGGATCATGCGCCGATCCAGCTTCAAAATCACTTTACCGGGCACCACGTTGGTGTTGGTGCCGCCCTGGATCAACCCCACGTTCAGGTAAGGATGCGTGATGCCTTTGACCTGGCTCGTCACCGCTTTGTAAAGCGTGTTTTGCTGGTACAGCGCATTCAGGATCAGCGTGGCCGCCTGAAGTGCATCGACAGCGGTATCTGGCACCGCCGCATGTCCCATCTTGCCATGCACTGTGACTTCCATCTGCAGGCAACCGTTGTGGCCAGTGATCACCTGGTAACTAAAGCCGGCGGCGATCAGCAAGTCGGGCTTGACCAGGCCCTTTTCCAAAAGCCAGCCGGGCCCAAGTTCACCACCGAATTCCTCGTCATACGTGAAGTACAGCTCAACACTTCCCTGAAGTGCAACTTTGGCCGAGGCAGCCAGTGCCTCGATGGCCCGCGTGGCAAAGGTAAAGGTCGCAAAGTCGCACTTGCTGACCGCTGAAGCCCTGCCGTAAAGCTTGCCTTCGACCACCTCACCGCCATACGGGTCGTGGGTCCAGCCCTCGCCTGGCGGAACCACATCACCATGGGCATTGAGCCCAATCGTCCGGCCTGGCGCGTACTTGCGCCGAACCACCAGATTGGCAATGGATTCAAGCCCGGCGGCCTGTACGTCCTGCTGCGGCACGCGGTGGACTTCGGCGTCAAACCCGAAGGGCTTCAACAACTCTGCGGTGCGTTCTGCATGCGGCGCATTGTTGCCCGGCGGCGTGTCGGTGGGGACGCGCACCAGTTGCTGCAGGAACTGCACCTCCTCATCAAAATGCTGGTCAATCCAGGCGTCAAGGGCAGCGTAGTGGGCAGCAGGACTGTCAGTTTTCATGGTGTTTCAGCAGCAAGTTGGTCAAGCAGTTTCTGGAAGGCACGGACACACAGGTCGGCGTCGTCATTGGTGATGGATTCCAGCGGGTTGTGGCTGATGCCAGCGTTCAGGCCGCGCACGAACAGCATGGCCTGCGGCATCAGCTCGTGCATCTTCATCGCATCGTGTCCGGCACCGCTGGGCATGCGGTGCAACGGCAGCCCCAATGCCACTACGGCGCGCTCCCAGCGCGTTTGCCAGGCGGGCGCGCTGGGTGCAGCCGCTGCCTGCATGGTTTCCTCCAGCACAAAATGAATGCCACGGCGGCGGCTGATGTTTTCGATTTCGACGCGCACATCAGCAGCACAGGCATCGCGCACGTCATTGGTGGTGGCGCGGATATCCAGGCTGAACTTGCATCGCCCGGGCACCACATTGATTGAACCGGCTGGGACTTCCAGCATGCCCACGGTGGCCACCAGGTGCGGCACGGCAGCGGCGCGTTTCTCAACATGCAGAACCAGTTCAGCCGCGGCCGCAGCGGCATCCCGGCGACGATCCATGGGCGTAGTGCCGGCATGGCTGGCCATACCGACGAACTCGCCGACATACCGCACACTGCCGTTGATGGAGGTCACGATGCCCAAGGGCAGGTCCAGCTCATTCAGGACGGGCCCCTGTTCAATATGAACCTCGACAAAACCGAGGTAGCGCGAGGCGTCCCGCTTCAGTTTGTCGATGTCGTCCACGCACAACCCGGCATTCACCATGGCGGCACGCATCGTGACACCGTCAACGTCCTGCTGCTCCAGCCAATCCTTGTTGAAATGGCCAGTCAAAGCACCTGACCCCAGAAATACCGCCTTGTAGCGCTGCCCTTCTTCTTCTGCAAAGGCGATCACTTCAAATCCAAATGGCAAGCGGCGGTTCTGGGCATGCAAGCTGCGCACGCAGGCCATGGGTGCCAGAATGCCCAGCCTTCCGTCGTATTTGCCACCGTTGCGCACAGTGTCGTAATGGCTGCCTGTCAAGAGGCGCCTGGCGTTGCGGTCCACGCCATGATAGACGCCGACCACATTGCCAACCGCATCGATTTCGACCTCGTCAAACCCGCAATCGGCGCGCATCCAGTGGGCCAGCCTCTCTGCGCAGGCGCGGTGCGCATCGGTCAGGTAAGTCACCGTCAATTCGCCGCGCTCTTTGTAACCGGGGTCACTGTGGACTGCCAGGCGCTCGGCCCAGTCCCAAACCAGATTGCCCAGCTCGGGCACCAGGCCGAATTTGTCATTCAGGCGGATCTCGGCAATGCGGTGGATGTTGCGCAGGCATTCTGCCAATTCAAAGTCCGGGTGATGGCCCAAACGGCGCTCAAAGGTGGCGATGATCTCGGCTTTGCCCAGCCCCAAACCGCGCGGTCCCCGTACCGCCAGGATGAACGGGAAGCCGAACCTGGCGTTGTAGTCGGCATTCAACTGCTGGATTTTTTCAAACTCCGTCGGCGTGCATTGCGTCAGCCCGGCCTTTGACTGCTCGTTGCCTGACTCGGCTGTCAACACGTTGGCGATCATGGCATTGCCAGCCAATTCGGGGTGCGCCCGGATCAGCGCAAGTTTTGCATCAAGGCTCGACGCCCGCACTACCTGCACCATCGCCTGCTTCAGATGAGCGAGGCTTGCAAACGGCCGCTCGGCCCACGTGGCATGGGCAATCCACGCAGAATGCTCATAGGTGCCATCCAGCAGGTGGGTGAATTCAGTCTGCGATGCAGCGTTGATATCACGCAGGCTTAAAGTCATATTGCGGCCTTTGCAAAATACTGTTGCTTTTGGATGGTAGATCGTCAGGATATTTTGTACACTAAAGTGTATACAAATTTTGAGTTCGACCAACTTTAACAAGTTATCCATGGAAAGCTACCTGCTCGATTGGGCCAACCTGCTGCTGCGCTGGGTTCACGTCATCACAGCCATAGCCTGGATCGGCTCATCGTTTTATTTTGTATTTCTGGACAGCAGCCTGACGCCGCCCGTCGATGATGACCTGAAGAAGCAAGGGGTCAGCGGTGAGCTCTGGGCGGTTCACGGCGGCGGCTTCTACCACCCGGTGAAGTTTGCGGGGGCACCGCCCCAATTGCCCGCCCATCTGCATTGGTTCTACTGGGAGAGTTATTCCACCTGGCTGTCGGGGTTTGCGCTTTTCACGGTGTCGTACCTGTGGAGTGCCAGCACCTACCTGATTGACAAGTCGAAGATGGACTGGTCGCCTGCGATGGCCATCACCGTAGCGCTCGCGTTCCTGGTGGTGTTCTGGCTGCTGTATGACGCCATCTGCCGCATCTTTGGGCAGAAGAAGAATGGCGATGCCATTGTGGGCGCGCTGGTGCTGGTGATGGTGTGCATTGCCTCCTGGCTGGCCTGCCACTGGTTTGCGGGGCGTGCGGCCTTTCTGCTGGTGGGGGCGATGCTGGCTACCAGCATGAGCGCCAGCGTGCTGTTCTGGATCATTCCCGGCCAACGCAAAGTAGTCGCGGCCATCAAGGCCGGTCAACCCATTGACCCCATACACGGCCTGCGCGGCAAACAGCGCAGCGTGCACAACACCTATTTCACGCTGCCTGTGCTGTTCTCGATGCTCAGCGGCCACTACAGCTTTACCTACACTCACCCCCAGAATTGGCTGATCCTGATTCTGATGATGTTTGCCGGTGCGGCAATCCGGCAGTTTTTTGTGATGCGCCACGGCTTCAACCTGGGTCGCAATGCCAATCCGGTGCCCTATGCGCTCGTCGGGGTGGTGGTGATCCTGGGCGTGATCGTCTGGTTGAAACCACCGGCCGAAGGGCCACGCGCGGTGTCCGGCGCATCCACCCCGCCGACACAAGGTGCGTCTTTGGGCGCACCCGGCTTTGGCTACCAGGAGGTTCAAAAAGTTCTGGCGCAGCGCTGCCTGATGTGCCACGGCGAGCAGCTGCAAATGAAGAATGTGCGCCTTGACTCCCCACAAAGCCTGAAGATGCATGCCCAAAACGTCTACCAGCAGGCGGTGGTCACTAAAGTGATGCCGATGAACAACTCAACTGGCATCACGGACGACGAGCGTCTGGTTCTCAAGCAATGGTTTGAGGCCGGCGCCAAAGCGCCCTGAAGAAAAGGCGAATCAATGAAACACTTCAGGCCAGTTTGGCCAGACGACCCGGTTGCCCAACGTGGCGATTCTTGGCCGTTCCGGGTAAATCAGGTTGCTGTCCCCCGCGGACATGCTGGAAAATCCAATCTGCGGATAGCCTGCCTGACCCTGCCTCCCCTTGTTCCGGCATAGTTATTGCATGCCTTTCATGTCACTTGTTGTTTTTACTTTCCCACCCCCTCTGGAGCTCCCATGCACAAAAGAATCGTCCTGAAAAACCTGGCGGCTGCTGTTGTCGTAGCCACTTTTGGCATGGCCCATGTCCAGGCCCAGGCTCAGAACACCCCCATCAAGTTTCAGCTCGACTGGCGATTTGAAGGGCCTGCTGCGCTCTTTTTGACACCCGTAGCCAAAGGCTATTTCAGGGACGCCAAGCTGGACGTCACGGTGGATGCGGGCAGTGGCTCGGGTGCCGCAGTGACCCGTGTCGCATCCGGAGCGTATGACATGGGTTTTGCCGACCTGGCGGCGCTGATGGAATTTCATGCCAACAACCCTGACGCGCCCAACAAACCGGTCGCCATCATGATGGTTTACAACGACACGCCAGCGTCGGTCATGGCACTCAAAAAATCCGGCATCAAGACGCCCGCAGACCTCAACGGGAAAAAGCTCGGAGCCCCGGTGTTTGATGCAGGCAGGCGTGCTTTTCCGATATTTTCCAAGGCCAACAACATCAGTGGCGTGCAGTGGATTGCCATGGACCCGCCCCTGCGTGAAACCATGTTGGTGCGTGG
>JANMCB010000218.1:0-2671 GCA_031360805.1 Rhodoferax sp. | reverse complement strand
GTCGAAGCCGTTGGTGCGGGGGTTACCCACCTCAAAGCCGGCGACCGCGCGGCATACGCCAGCAACCCGCCCGGCAGCTACAGCGAAGTGCGCGTGATGCCAGCCAAGTGCGTGTGCAAACTGCCCGACGCGATTTCGTTTGAAACCGGCGCAGCCATGATGCTCAAGGGCCTCACGGCGCAATATTTGCTCAAACGCACGCTGCCGCAAGGTGGCCTGAATGCTGGCGATTTTGTGCTGTTCCACGCAGCCGCCGGGGGCGTTGGCCTGATTGCCTGCCAGTGGGCGAAGGCACTGGGTTTGCAACTCATCGGCACGGCCGGCTCGGACGCCAAATGTGCGCTTGCCAAAGAGCACGGCGCGTCGCATGTGATCAATTACGCGAAGGAAGACTTCCAGGCCCGCGTAAAAGAGATCACCGGTGGCAAGGGCGTGAAAGTGGTGTATGACTCGGTCGGCAAAGACACCTGGGACAAGTCACTGGACTGCCTGCAACCCTTCGGACTCATGGCCAGCTTTGGCAATGCCTCCGGCCCCGTCGCACCGTTTGCGCCTGGCATTCTGGGTGCCAAGGGCTCCATTTACGTCACCCGCCAAACCCTGTTCACGCACATTGCCACGCGTGAAACCACGCAGGCCATGGCGGACGAACTGTTTGCGGTGGTGCAAAGCGGCGCGGTGAACATTCGCATCGACCAGCGGTACGCGCTGGCCGACGTGCAGCTGGCGCACCGTGACCTTGAAGCCCGCAAAACCACCGGCTGCACGATCCTCACGTTGTAGCCTTTCTTGCGGATTCAATGAGTCTGGCGAAGTACCGCCCTACTTCGCCGGCTCGCCAAAACCGCCACCTCCGGGTGTGTGAATTTCAAAAATGTCGCCGACCTTCATGTCGGCCTGCCCAATGTGGGCCAACTCTTCCACCCGCCCATCCGCCCGCACCACGCGGTTGATGCCAACCTGCCCCGGCTGCCCGCCAAAGAGGCCAAACGCGCCGTGAATGCGGCCGTTGGACAAGATGCCCGCCGTCATGTTCTCCAGAAACTTCACGCGCCGCACGCCGCCATCTCCGCCATGCCAGCGGCCGGGCCCGCCTGAGCCTTGGCGTATTTCATAGCTTTCCAGCCGCACCGGAAAACGGAACTCAAGCACCTCCGGGTCGGTCAGGCGCGAATTGGTCATGTGCGTTTGAACCACGCTGGTGCCGTTAAAACCGCCCACAAGCCGCCCTTGCGCATCAATCAACCCGCCCGCGCCTGAGCCGCCAGAAATGGTTTCGTAATACTGATAGCGCGCATTGCCAAACGTGAAGTTGTTCATGGTGCACTGGCTTGCCGCCATCACGCCCAGGGCGCCAAACAGGGCGTTGGTGATGCAGGTTGAGGTTTCCACATTGCCAGCCACCACGGACGCAGGCGGGTTCGGGTTCAGCATCGAGCCCGCCGGAATGATGACCTTGATGGGCTTGAGGCAACCCGCGTTGAGCGGAATGTCGTCGTCCACCAGCGTGCGAAACACATACAACACCGCCGCCATGCAGACCGCCGTGGGCGCGTTGAAATTGTTGGTTTGCTGGGGCGAGGTGCCGCCAAAGTCAACTTCAGCGCTTCGATTTTCCGCATCCACCCGGATCGCCACCTTGATCTGCGCGCCATTGTCCAGCGGCAGGGTAAAGCTGCCGTCTTTGAGCCGGGTGATCACGCGGCGCACCGATTCTTCGGCGTTGTCCTGCACGTGTCCCATGTAGGCCTGCACCACGGGCAGGCCAAACTGGTCCACCATCTTGCGCAGCTCCTGCAGGCCTTTTTCGTTGGCGGCGATTTGCGCTTTCAGGTCCGCCATGTTCTGCGCCGGGTTTCGGCTTGGGTACTCTCCACTTCGCAGCAGCGCCAACATTCGCGCTTCCTGAAGCACGCCTTGGGCCACCAGCTTGACGTTGTTGATCTGCACGCCCTCCTCTTCAATGCGGGTCGAAAAGGGCGGCATCGAGCCCGGCGTGGTGCCGCCCACATCGGCGTGATGACCCCTGGACCCCACGTAAAAAATGGGCTGTTCGCTGCCGGATTCGGCCAGGTACACCGGTGTGATGACGGTGATGTCGGGCAGGTGCGTGCCGCCGTGGTAGGGGTCGTTCAGCACGAACACATCGCCCGGCTGCATGGTGCCAGCGTTCTCGCGAATCACGGTTTTGATGCTCTCGCCCATCGAGCCCAGATGTACCGGCATGTGGGGCGCGTTGGCGATCAGATTTCCGGCCGCGTCGAACAAGGCACAGCTGAAATCAAGACGCTCCTTGATGTTGACCGAGTAGGCCGTGTTCTGCAGCTGCAGGCCCATCTGCTCGGCGATGTTCATGAACAGGTTGTTGAAGACCTCCAGCAGAATCGGGTCAGCCGTGGTGCCCGCAGCGTATTGCAGGGCGCGCTTTTCACGCCGCACCAGCACCAGATGGTCCAGCGCCGTCAAGGTGGCCTCCCAACCCGGCTCCACAACGGTGGTCGCATTCTTTTCAGCGATGATCGCCGGGCCAGGAATGACGTCACCGGGGCGCATATCTTCACGCACCACCAGTGCGGCGTAATGCCAGGCGCCGCCCGAATACATCTGCACCGTCTCACGGCGCGGCACCTCGCGTGGTGCGTGAACCGGGTGGCTCGCCTCCGTGGGCGCG
>JANMCB010000314.1:0-6727 GCA_031360805.1 Rhodoferax sp. | reverse complement strand
GATTGGCTTGGCCCATTAGTTCTGACACGGCAAAATTTGACTACGGCCCGGATAGAGGCGAGGTAGAGGTTTCGAAGGGAAGCTGGCTCTACCAATCTGACCAACTGGATTTTGGCGCAATCAATGCGACGGCCAATACGGTCGGGCATTTGATCCTAGGACCAGTTGACGAACTTCAGCGACGAGACTATGCCAGTCAACTCGAAAATTTGCGTTGGTTCCTGGCGGTGCTACCTGCCGTTCTGTCGGTGTTGGCGGTGGGCGGCTTCGTGCTTGCCAAGCAAAGTTCAAATGCGGTATTAGTCCATTGGATGCTCTTAGGCGAAATAGCCTTACTGGGACTTGCTGCTTTTTTTATTCGGCGCTCCAAAACGCAAGCGTGGGTAGCGAAAGGCTGCGCACAGCTCGGTGCAAGCGCTTGCCAGCGATTTCAGTGTGTTGTTCGATTGCTTGGTCAAATGGAGTCCGTGGAATTTAGCGAAATGGCCATTTGGCGCGCGGCCAATGCAAACGGCACTTCCATCAACGGATCGCAGTTGTTAGCCAATACCAAAGAACATGAGCAATTGCTTCAATCTCTGAATACTGAGATTGAACAGCGTGACCATAATGTCCACCTTGCGCATCTAATTGAAGGCTGGGCAGACGGTTCTGCGTTGCTCGCCATGGTTCTCATGCTGTGCTTAAGCGTAGCATTGTTGTTTTCGCACAATTCATGGCTCCATTTCGCAGCACTGGTTTTGCCTGCGCTTGTGGGTTCACTGCATTTGGTTGCCCGCAATAGTCAGTCGGTTCAAATTGCCAATGCGGCGCAAGAATTGTCTGAGCGTCTAAAATTTCTGCGCGCACAACTGACCAAACCCCGCCCCGAATCAGACGTGACTGAACTCTTGCGAGCAGTGTGTGGGGCAGTCGGTGGGTATTCCCAGGCGGAACTTCAACGTGCGATGAGCCTTAAGGTTCCCATCCCTGTCTAAAACTCGCGCCTAATCAAGCGAACAGGCGGGCTATTCCAGATTTACGATCTAGCGGAGTCAAATAAGCGTCATTGCGTTGGAAGACCTGGTCACATGTCTCGCGCGACAGGCCCAGGTGCTCAAACTCCGACCGCACGAAGTCTCTATCGCCCGTATTCGCTAAATTTCGAGCAAACTCACCTGCAGCGTCATCTCCGCTTCTAACCTTAATGCTTGCAGCAGCCAAACATGCTGCCGCGCAAAGCTGGATATCGCCATTTGGGCCGCGCTGCACAGGACTAATTGGCGCGAATTGCTGCCGATCCCACAAATCCTGTGCAGTTGATTTCACTGTTTTTGGTAAATTGCCCAAGATATTCCGAAGGTACATGGTCATAAAGCTCTCCAATCTTCACAATTAACGTTTTCAATCCCGAATTGGACTACCAAACAAGGCGCTAAGTTCGATTTGGAACTGCTGAGCAATAGCGCTTTTCGATTCCCCCATGATTTTGCCACGGCCAATATTCATTGTTTTATCGTCGCGGCGGGGTTCGCATCCGCCACAAACCCGATGCGGCTCAACCCGGCCTTTTGCGCCACGCCCATCACTTCGACCACGCGGCCATAGGGCACGGCGGCATCGGCGCGCAGTTGCAGTTCGGTGTCGGGGTATTGCGAGGCAATCTGGCTCAATTGCCGCGCCAGCTCGGGCATGGCAATCGGCATGTCGTTCAGAAAGGCCTGCCCTGATTTATCAACCACCACCAGCGTGAACTTGGGTGCGTCATTGGGCCTGGCGGCCTCGGTTTTGGGTAAATCGAGCTTGATCGAGCTGGCCAGCAAGGGTGCGGTGATGATGAAAATCACCACCAGCACCAGCATGACGTCAATCAGCGGCGTCATGTTGATGTCGCTCATCGGCGCCGTGCCTTTGTCGCGTTCTAACCGACCGAATGCCACACTTACACCTTGTCAGCAGCGCTGTTAACGCCACGGAAATTTTCCGACGGGCCGCCCCTAGGAAAATTAGCCCCCTCGGGGGGCAGCGAGGACACACCAGTGCCGAGCGTGGGGGTAAGCATGTCTCGCAAATCGCGCGCGAAGCCTTCCAGGTCGGCTTCGATGCGGCCAACGCTGCGCCCGAGCACGTTGTAGGCCAGCACGGCCGGAATCGCCACGGCCAGCCCGGCCGCGGTCATGATGAGGGATTCACCGACCGGGCCCGAGATTTTGTCGATGGTGATCTGCCCGGCGCTGGAGATGCCAATGAGCGCATGGTAGATGCCCCACACCGTGCCGAGCAGGCCGACAAACGGTGCCGTGGAGCCGACCGTTGCCAGCAAGACCTGTCCAAACTGCAGCTTGTGCAACACCATGTGCAGGGCATCGCGCAGCACCCGCGTCAACTGCTGCGAGCGGTCTCCCGCAGCGGCCAATGTGCCGGTGGGTTCCACCCTGATCGCGGCGATCAACGGGCTGACGAGTGCGGCCCGGTCAAACGCCAGCACCTTGGGGCGTGCATCGTCGATGGAGCTGGCCTGCCAGAAGGCTGCCGTGCTGCGCGCAACGTCGCCTCGGGCGCGGTGCAACAGCCAGCTTTTCCACAAAATCACCACCCAGCTGCTGACCGACATCACCAACAGCAGCAGCGCCACCAGTTTGGTGACGGCATCACCCTGCGTCAACAGGTCAAGCAGGTTCATGTCAAACCCAGCACGTCAAACATGTCGTACAGGCCGGGCTTTTGGTGGTCGAGAAATCGCACGGCGCGCAGTGCACCCTGTGCGTAGGTGTCCCGGCTGGAGGACTTGTGGGTGATTTCGATGCGCTCGCCGATGCCGGCAAACATCACCGTATGGTCGCCCACAATGTCACCGCCGCGGATCGCCGAAAAACCGATGGCCTTCGGGTCACGCTCGCCCGTAATGCCTTGGCGCGCGAAGACCGCGTGGCCGGTCAGGTCGCGCCCCAGTGCGGCCGCCACGACCTCGCCCATCTTGAGCGCCGTGCCGGACGGCGCATCGACCTTGTGGCGGTGATGGGTTTCGATGATTTCGATGTCGTAGCCCGTGCTCAAGGCGCGCGCCGCCATGTCCAGCAGCTTCAAGGTGACGTTCACGCCGACACTCATGTTGGGTGCCATCATGATGGCAATGTCTTTCGCAACTTCGCTGATGGCGGCCTTTTGCGAATCGGAAAAACCGGTGGTTCCAATGACCACGTTCACCCCCAGTTCGCGGCACACTTTCAAATGTGCCAGCGTGCCTTCGGGCCGGGTGAAGTCAATCAGCGTCTTGGCATTGGCCAGCCCGCTGTGCAGGTCTGCGGTGATCTTGACGCCGGTGTTGTGACCCAAAAACGCCGTGGCGTGTTGGCCAATGGCGGGGCTGGTGGCGATGTCCAGGGCACCGGCCAGTTCGCAATCGTCGCTGGCAAAGATGGCTTCAATCAGCATCTGGCCCATTCGCCCGGAGGCGCCTGCAATGGCAATCGGGTGCTTGGACATCTGGGTAAGCTTGACTCTCTAAGTTGGTTAAGACCGCAAATACGGCACGCGTGAGCGCGTCAGCGGCTGGCAGGTTCGAGCGGTGGGTACTGGACCGGCAGGGCCGGTGCGGCGTTCGGGTCCGCTTGCACGGGCGCCTTGGCCGCTGGCGCAAATTTGGACAAGGTCTCTTCCGACGCTTCGAGCACCGGCACTTTGCCGCTGCGACGGCCCGAATCCAGTGACGCGACAAATTCGGTTTCGGTCGGCAGGCTGTCTGCCTCAAAGCGCTCCAGTGTGTCGCCCTTGAAGTAGACGCTGACTTTGCGCGCCTGGGTTTCGGCGCCCTTTCGCTGGAACGTGAACACGTAGTCCCAGCGGTCCGCATGGAACATGCTGGCCAAAAGCGGTGTGCCCAGAATCTCGCGCACCTGCAGGCGGTTCATGCCGACTTTCAGCGCGGCGGCCTGCTCTTTGGACACAAAATTACCCTGCACGATGTCGATCTTGTAGGGGGATACGATCCCAGCCACGCGCCCACTGGCGGTGTTGAAGCTGCTGCAGCCCGCGAGGCAGGCAGAAATCAATGCCAGCGCCAAAACGCGCCGTCCCGCAGGGGCTGGGCGGTAATTCAACAGTGAGACAGGTTGCTGCATGGGCTTGGGCTGTGTAGGTGGCGATATGATCAGGTCATTGTAGCGGCTGGGCTTGCAGATGCAGGGGGCCGCCAGAGCGCCAGAAATACCGCCATGGACAACATCGACGAACTCAAAAACACCGGGCTGAAAGCCACGCTGCCACGACTGAAGATTCTGGAAATCTTCCAGAAAGGCGCGCAGCGCCACATGACCGCCGAAGACGTGTTTCGCGTGCTTTTGCTGGAGCGTTCAGACGTCGGACTGGCCACGGTGTACCGCGTTTTGACGCAGTTCGAGCAGGCCGGCATTTTGAGCCGCAGCCATTTTGAAAGTGGGCGGGCGGTTTACGAGCTCAACGAAGGCCAGCACCATGACCACCTCGTGTGCCTGGATTGCGGACGCGTCGAGGAGTTTTTTGACGCGGAAATCGAGAAGCGCCAGCACAGCGTGGCCACGGCCAAAGGCTTCACCATCGCCGACCACGCCTTGAGCCTGTACGCCCACTGCGTGAAGGTCAATTGCGCCAACCGGCCAGCCGCTACGCCCCGAAGCCAGAGCCACGGGCCAAGTCACTAGTCCTACGCAAACATTCGGCTAGCTGCCGTTGTCCATCGCCTTGCGGTGGCGCTCGACAAACTCCTGGTAGGTGTCAACACCGCGCAACTGCAAAATGGTGTTGCGCACGGCGGCTTCGACCAGCACGGCTATATTTCGGCCGGCGACCACCTGGATGACGGCTTTGCGAACCGGAATGCCCAGCACATCCTGCGTCAGGGGCTCGTAGGGGATTCGTTCGTACTCGCGTTCCAGGGTTTCACGGCGCACCAAGTGAACGATCAGTTTCAGGCGCATCTTGCGCCGTACCGCCGTTTCACCAAAGATGGCGCGAATATCCAAAAGGCCAATGCCACGCACCTCCAGCAGGTTTTGCAGCAAATCCGGGCAGCGCCCTTCAATGGTGGTCTGGTTGATGCGGTACAGGTCCACCGCGTCGTCTGCCACCAGGCCATTGCCGCGTGAAATCAATTCAAGCCCAAGTTCGCTCTTGCCCATGCCGGATTCGCCCGTGATCAGCACGCCCAGGCCCAAAATGTCCATGAAGACGCCGTGCATCGACGCGCGGTCCGCAAAATGGCGCGACAAATAGGCGCGCAGGACGTCAATCACAAAGGCCGACGATTCGTGCGTTGAAAACAGCGGAATCTGGGCGCGTTCGCACATCGACAACAGCGCGTCCGGGGCGACTTGGCCGTCGGCCAGCACCAGCACAGGCGGCTCCAGCGTCACAATGCGGGAAATGCGCCGCGCGCAGTCTTCGGGCGTGGCGTTGGTCAGGTAAGTAATTTCTCGCGGCCCGATGACTTGCATCCGGTACGGGTGGATGTAGTTCAGGTAACCCACCAGGTCGGCGCCCGAGCGGGCGGCGCGTACCGCGACTTCGTCGAATTTGCGCTCGGAGGCGCCTAAGCCTGCGAGCCATTGCCACTTCAGGCGAGCGCGAAATTCCTCAAACAGGACATCGGCGCTGACAACGGTGGGCTTCAAGGGCGCGACCCAGGGTCAAATTGTGTCAATTTGACTGCGACCACGTCAGGCAATTTGCGCCGACTGCCAGCCTGAGATCAGCCCGTGCAGGTCCAGGGCGCTGGTACTGGCGCAAAGCTTGCCACGCAATTCGGCGTCGCTCAGCAATTCGGCAATTTCAGACAGGATTTCAAGGTGCTTCTGGGTGGCTGCTTCCGGCACCAGAAGGAAAATCAGCAGGTTGACGGGCTTTTCGTCGGGGGCATCAAAGCCGATGGGTTGCGCCAGCAGCAAAACGGCCGCCATCGGCGCCTTCAGGCCCTTGATGCGGCCATGTGGAATCGCAACGCCATGACCGAGGCCGGTGGAGCCCAGGCGTTCGCGCGAGAACAGGCTGTCGGTGACCAATGCCCGGCCCAAACCATGCAGGTTTTCAAACAACAGGCCAGCCTCTTCGAAAGCGCGCTTTTTGCTGGTGACATCAACGCCCACAAGCACTTGCGGCGCAGGAAGAATACTGGCGAGTCGATTCATGGTGGTTTTTAATTATGCCCATAAAAAAGCCGCTCATCGAGTTGAGCGGCTTTCGGTGACGCTTGGAAGCGACTATTAGACGGCTTTCGAGCGATTTTTGAGCGACTTTAGAGAGCTGTGTCAGGTTTTAGATGACTTCTCCACCACATGCTGACTTGTGTCTTACATCAGGCGCTTGGCAGCGGCGTGATGGTGGTCCTGCAGGCGGTCCTTGTGGCGAACCACCTGGCGGTCGAGTTTGTCGACGAGTTCGTCTACGGCAGCGTAGAGGTCGGCGTGGGAGCTTTCGGCAAACATGTCACTGCCTTTGACATGGATATTGCATTCGGCGCGCTGCCGTCGCTCCTTTTCCTTTTGCTTTTCAACGGTGAGTAGAACTTTGACATCAACCACCTGGTCAAAGTGGCGGGTTATTCGATCAAGCTTGGTCGTGACGTAATTTCTGAGAGCCGGGGTAACTTCGAGATGGTGACCGCTGATCGTCAAGTTCATAAATAGCCTCCAATGGCATGGGTTGAAAAAACGGGTTGCAAGACGCTGCTCGCAGTTTCACTATGCGCCCGATGCCATGCAAAAGCAATCCCTTT
>JANMCB010000306.1:0-3268 GCA_031360805.1 Rhodoferax sp. | reverse complement strand
AAACACAGGGATCATGAACATCGGGCTCATTGCCGCCACGGGTGTCACGTGCACCATGATGCGCAGATGCTGCCAATAGGCCAGACCAGACACCACCACGCCCATCAGCGTGACTGCCGCGATCGCGCCGAGCGTGAAATGTGCCTGCGGCCAGGTGTAGACGGCGCCTGGCAGCAGCGCCACCAGCGCGGCCGCGTGAATGCCGGCGGCCACTTGCAGCGGTTGCATGCGTGAAATGGCGCGCTTCATCAGGGAGGTAGAAACGCCAAATGCTGCCGCCGCCGCAATGCAGGCCATTGCGGCCAGTATCACGACCGGGGTTGGCTCGACGGGCCCGAGCCGCACAATCAGTGCAACGCCTGCAAAACCGCACAGGCAACCCAGCACCTTGCGCCGGGTCAGCGTGTCTTCCTTGAGCCAGGCCGCCGAAAAGGTGCCGAACATGACAGCAGTCGAATTGAGCAACGCACTGTAACCGGCAGGCAGATGCAATGCCGCCCAACTGAAAAGCATGAACGGCGCGGCAACCGACAACAACCCGAGCAGTACCAGTTCACGCCAGTGCTGCCAGGGCCAGTGGTAGCGCAAGGCCCGCATGATGATGGCCAGTGTGACGGTGGCCAGGCTAAGCCGCAGGGCGGTCAGCACGTTGGGCCCCAACAGCGGGCTGGTGATGCGCAGCAGCATGAAGGACGAACTCCACAATGCAGACAGGCCCACCAATTGCAGGAAATATTTGGCCTTCAAACCGGCGATCCCGTTGGCCGCCGCACCAGACTGTGCCTGGCCATCAATAACGTGACTCTGGCATCGGGGGCGCGTCCCCCGTCCAGCGAAAAGCAGGACGGGTTCCAAACAGCACGCCATATTCCGAAAAGGGCGCCTCAGGCACCGCCTGGCGAAATGCCTCGGTGGCCAGTATTTCGCCGCCCGCGGCCATTTCTTCGCCCAGTTTCGACGCGGCGTTCACCTCGGAGCCCCAGACTTCCTTGCCGTCAATCAGCAGCACCTCGCCGTGCCCCAGGCCAATGCAGATCTCGATGCGTTCCTCTGGCGGGCGCAGCGGGTTCAGGTTCTGGGTGGCCAGCACCATCGCCAACGCGGCGGCGAGCGCATTGCCCGGCTGCTCGAAAACAGCCAGGATTGAGTCGCCTTCTCGTTTCAGGCAAGTGCCGTGATGCTCCTGGATCAACGGCACGAACAGGGCTTCCGATTCCTGGATCAACTGCAGAAAATGCAGGATGCCAAAGTCCTCCACGCGCCGTGAAAATCCCACCAGGTCAGTGAACATCACCGCCATGGGTTTTCCAAAACGGGCAAAAATGAAAGCATCTATGGCGGCCCGGTCGGCTTCGGGCTTGCGGCGCACTGCCAGCATGGAGGCTAGATCGTCAGCGTCAGACATGGAATTTTCAGATGGATGGTTTGTGAATGTGTCGATCATGACACGGACCCAATTGTGCTTTCAATTCTGCGCCGCTGCAGTCCGGTGCCATCGGGTGTGAAAGGCAGCGCTCACAGAGGCTCAGTTGAACCGGTTGGGGTGCCAACACCTGCAACAATAGGGCATGACCCGCGCCAGCCTGTTTGACATCAAGGAAGCCGAAGTTGACATCACCGCCATTCGTGCCCAGGGCGCGGGCGGTCAAAACGTCAACAAGGTGTCCAGCGCCATCCACCTGCGTTTCGACATTGCTGCGTCAAGCCTGCCAGAGGACGTGAAGGCGCGTTTGCTGGCACTGCGTGACAGCCGCATCACCAACGAAGGTGTGCTGGTTCTCAAAGCACAAAGCCATCGCACGCAGGACGCCAACAAGCTGGACGCGTTTGCGCGCCTGCATGAGCTTGTCAACAGCGTGGCGACCCCACCGCGCGTGCGCCGGGCCACCAAACCCACATTCGGTTCACGCCAGCGGCGCCTGGACGGAAAAGGCCAACGCTCCGAAACCAAGGCGCTTCGGGCGCGCGTATCCGAATAGGTTTCATCGAACCGAATAATCCACAAACCGGAGGTGTGACGATGTCTGAAGCCAATCAACGGATGCAAGGGCGTGTTGCTCTCATCACAGGCGCCAATACCGGCATTGGGCTGGTCACCGCGCGTGAGCTTTGTGCCCAGGGTGCCCATGTCTTCATTGCATGCCGTTCCAGTGTGGCAGGCCAAGCCGCACTGGAGTCCATCCGCCGTGCCGTAGCTGGTTCGCAGGTCGAGTTGCTGGCGCTGGATTTGGGCGATTTTGAGTCAGTCCGTGAATGTGCCAGGACGTTTCTGGCGCGCAAACTGCCGTTGCATTTGCTGATCAACAACGCCGGGCTTGCCGGTGCGCGGGGGCTTACCCGCTCGGGGTTCGAGCTGGCTTTTGGCACCAACCACATGGGGCACTTTTTGCTGACCCAATTGCTGCTAGAGCGCATCCAGCGGTCTGCGCCAGCGCGAATCGTGACGGTGGCAAGCCGCGCGCACTACCGTGTCAATTCAAGCGGCCCCAATCCGGGATTCGACTGGCAAGCCCTGCGCCAGCCGAGCCGCACACGCACCGCGTTTGCGGAATACGGTGTCTCCAAACTGGCCAACGTGCTGTTTAGCGCTGAACTTTCGCGACGCCTGCAGGGCAGCGGCGTGAACACTTATTCGCTACACCCGGGTGTGGTGGCGTCCGACGTGTGGCGTGCAGTGCCAGGGCCGTTGCGCTGGCTCATGAAGCGCGGCATGATCACCACAGAAGAGGGCGCCTTGACGACGCTCTATTGCGCCACATCACCTGACTGTGCGAATGAAACCGGCCTTTACTACGACAAGTGCCAGGCCAAGACGCCAAGTAAGCTTGGCCGGGACGCCATGCTGGCAGCTGATCTCTGGCGGCGCAGCAAAGAATGGGTGAAGTAGGAAGTTGATACCAAATATATAGCAAACTAGCTATATAATACGAGGGCTATAGGCATATTTTATACCGAAAACGCCCAAAAACAGTTACTTTCAGGCGCCAAAGGCTTATATTGATATCACAGGTGATATGACAATGCCGCCTATTTTCACGCGTAGTCCGCCACCGGTACGCAGCTGCAGAACAGGTTGCGGTCGCCATAGACGTTGTCAACCCGGCCCACAGGCGGCCAGTATTTGACCTCTTTCAAGCTGGCGAGCGGGAAGGCGCCGGTTTCACGCGAATAGGGGCGATTCCATTCGGTGCCCATCAAGCTGGCGGCAGTGTGCGGCGCGTGTTTCAGCGGGTTGTTGTCCTGCGGCCACTCGCCACGCTCAACTTTA
>JANMCB010000303.1:0-2774 GCA_031360805.1 Rhodoferax sp. | reverse complement strand
GGCCTCGGTTTGCAGGGCAGTCAGCGCAGCAACGGGCACCGCCTGCACCGGCAAGCGCCGCCGCAGCACCAGCGCCAAAGGCAGCATCGAGGCAAAGCAAAACAGGCCAATGCCCATGTACGTATGGCGCCAGCCCACGCTGTCTACAAAATGCTGGATGATGGGTGGCCACACAGCACCGGCCAGGTAATTGCCGCTCATGCAGATGGCCAGTGCAATGCCACGCCGGCGGGTGAACCACTGAGAGGTGTCGGCCACCAGCGGCGCGAAGGTGGCAGAGGTGCCCAGGAGCCCCATCAGGAAGCCCTGCGCCAGGCTGAACTGCCACAGATTGGCGCTCGACCCCGCCACGTAAAAGCCCAGCCCCAGACCGACGGCGCCCACCAGCACGGTCGACACAATGCCAAAGCGGTCTGACAGGCGGCCCATCAAAACGCCGCCCAGGCCGAACCCGACCATCGTCAACGTGTAGGGCAAAGAGGCGTCAGCCCGCGCCACACCGAATTCGGCCTGAATCCGTGGCAGCACCACGGTGACCGAATACATGCCCGCTCCGCCAATGGTCATGAGCGCCAAAGATGCCAGCAGGCGCACCCAGGCGTAGGCAGATTCGGTTTCGCCCTGCAGTGCTGCGGGGCCTGTCGCAGTAGTCAAGGCTGCAGCACCACGCGCCCAACGACGCGTCCTTTGGCCAGGTCGTCCAGTGACTGGTTGACGCTGCTCATCGGGCGCAGTTCGATGGGGATCGTCGGCAGCTTGATGGTTTGTGCCAGCGCCACCAGTTCACGCAACAAAGGCAAGCCGCCGGTGTACGAACCAGTGACCGAGAGGGACTTGAAGATGAACATCGGCAAGGCCAGCTTGAACTCGCCGCCAAACAGGCCGACGATCACCACCTGGCCGCCACGGCGCACGATGTTCACTGCGAAGGCAGAACTGGTTTCAGCGCCGACAAAATCCACCACGCCCGCAATGTTGCCGCCGCAGGCGATGTTGATCTCCTTGAGCACGCCTTTGGCGCCGGGATCAAACGCCAGGCTGGCGCCGTGCTTGAGCGCCGCCTCGCGCTTGGCCGGGTCCGGGTCAATCGCCACGATGCGACCCGTCTGCGTGGCAGAAAGCAGCGCCACCGCCGTCATGCCGACGCCGCCGCAGCCGACTACCGCCACCCAGTCTTCAGCCGTGGTTGCGGGCAATTTGCGGATCGCACCGTAGGCGGTGATGCCAGCACAGGCAAAGGTGGCAGCGCGCGCCGGGTCCAACGTGCCAAACGGCACCAGGTAGCGTTCATGCCGCATGCGGACCAAGTCACCGAAACCGCCGGGCAATTTGATGCCCATGCTCATGTTGGCCTTGTTGCAAAGCTGCTCGTCGCCGCGCTCGCAGATCGGGCAAGCGCCGCAGCCCAGCCACGGGTAGACAATAACGTGTTCGCCCTTTTTGACGCCCGTGACATCAGGCCCGATGTCAACCACTTCACCCACAATTTCGTGGCCCATCGTCAGCGGCAATTTATTGCCCGCCGCTTCGAGCGACGACAGCCGGCCCCCGCCCATGTCAAATCCGCCCGCCTGAATGTGCAGGTCTGAATGGCAAATGCCGCAGTGCGTGATGCGAACGGTGACCTCATGGCCTTCAATGGGCGCGAGCTCCTCCTCAATCGCCTCCAGCGGGCCGCCCCAGGTCTTGAAAGCCCAGCGATGGGCGCATTGGTATTTCATGAAAACTCTCCTCTTGGGTCCAGGTTTGCGGCGCTCGCTCAGGCTGCGGGCCGTTTGAAATTCAACAATCGCGTGGCGATCAGGGTTTCTGCCAAAAAGCAGATCAGTGCCAGCAAGAAACAGGTTACGCCAGACAGAAAACTCACCACCGAGGTTCGAAAGCCCTGCACGTGCAGCGTTTCGCCCAAAAACAGCACGACGATGGTCACGCCAATCAGCAGCGAGCAAAGCGTCAACAGCGCGATGCAGGTGTTGGACAGCAGGCCGCGCTTTCTGAGTTCGCCCAGCTCACGGTAGGCCGATTGAACCTTGGGTCCGCCGTTTTCGCCCATCGCGTCAATCCGCTCCTCCACCAAGCGTGCCCGGTCAATGATGCGTGCCAGGCGGTTGGCCACCGCACCAATCATGGCAGCCACCGCCGTCAGCAGAAAAACCGGCGCTACGGCAAGCTGGATGCCCTGGGCGACCGTGTTGGGATCGACCGGGAGAATCATGGGCGACGCAGCATCGAGTTCACACTTTGGCCGTGGCGGCTTTGCGGTCAGCCGCAACCTTTTGCGCCGCCGGGCGCTCGCCCACCGTTTTCAGGTACGCCTTGTAGTCAACACCACCAGCCAGCAACAAGTCTTCCCCATACACCGCTTTGGTGGCCATACCGACCAGCGGCAGGCTGACATAGGCCGCGCAATCCGCCTGGGTAAAGGTACTGCCCGCCACGAAAGGCGCAAACTTGGCCAGCCGCTTGAAGGCGCCAATGTTGCGTTCAAGCTGCTTGCGGATGCGCGCCTTGGCGCTGTCGCTGACCTGCGCACCGCCAAAAAACGCCTGACCGTACAGCTCGCGCGCGGTGATCTCCAGGTGCCAGTCAATGTAGGTGATGAGTTCGCGCACCTTGGCTTTGCTGTAAGCGTCCGCTGGCATCAAGGCGGGCAGTGGATACGCGTCCTCGATGTAATCCATGATGGCCTGGCTTTCGCAAACGCCACCATGCTCGGTACGGATGAACGGAATCTTGGCCAGCGGCGAGGCACTGAGCACGGCTTCATCGGTGCT
>JANMCB010000272.1:0-11719 GCA_031360805.1 Rhodoferax sp. | reverse complement strand
ACCACATGCCTGAGCAGGCGTTCTACATGGTCGGCACAATCGACGAAGCCATCGAGAAAAGCAAGAAAGTAGCCTGATCATGGCGACCATCCACGTTGATGTTGTCAGCGCCGAAGAGTCCATCTTCTCCGGCGAAGCCAGGTTTGTCGCTTTGCCGGGCGAAGCGGGCGAGCTGGGCATTTACCCGCGCCACACGCCATTGATCACCCGCATCAAGGCGGGGTCCGTGCGCATTGAAAAGGCCGACGGCACCGAAGAGTTCATTTTCGTCGCTGGTGGAATTCTTGAAGTTCAGCCCCATTGCGTCACTGTTTTGTCAGACACCGCAGTGCGCGGAAAGGATCTGGATGACGAGAAAGCCAACGCTGCAAGGGCAGCGGCTGAAGAAGCGCTTAAAAATGCCAAGACAGAGATTGACATGGCTAAGGCAACTTCAGAGTTGGCAATGATGGCCGCGCAAATTGCGGCACTTCGAAAGTACCGCCAAAAGAAATAGCAGCGCACACTGCGTCTCCCAAAGAGCCCCTGTTCGTTGAGACTGGGGCTTTTTGTTTAGCTTATCTGAAGGCGTTAACCGACAACCGGGCGATCCGGCAACTCATTGAGATTGGTCTGATTCGATTCAAGCGGAAAGTGCTTGACCATTACGGCAGATACTTCTTCCAAAGCTTGGGTTAATCCCTCTTCATACTGACCTGCGCGAATGGCCGCCCCTAACTTGGTTGCCATCGCCTGCCATTCGCCGACGCTCACCCGCTGGTTCAAGCCGCGATCCGCGACCAGCTCAATGGCGTGGTCGGCCAGCAGCAGATAAATCAACACGCCATTGTTGAGCTCTGTGTCCCAAATTCGAAGCTTGCCAAACAACGCCAGGGCTCGCTCCCGGGCATTTGCGTCACGCCACAAATAGCTCATGGGCAGTCCGGCTTCGACATAAATGCGGACCTCTCCCGAGTGCCGCCGTTCGCTGGCCATGACGCGGCGCATCAGCCGCTCCACCATATCGGGCGGTACCGCGCGGTTTGAGTCCGCGTCGTCCAACCAGCGGTGTTTGCAGATTCGTTTAAGTTTTTGCCACATGATTGCTATGCCTGACCGGCCCGGTTACCAATCGCCTGACGCGCCACCGCCACCAAAATCACCGCCACCCCCCGAGCTGAAGCCGCCGCCTCCCGAGCCGCCCCCGAAACCACCGCCAGAGCCCCAGCCGCCGCCCCATCCCGACGATCGGCCCGAGCCGCGTGATTGCCCGGAACTTCGGGGCGTCGAAATGCCGCTGCCAAACAAAAGCGTCACAAGCAACGCCGCAAACGCTGCCAATCCAGCGATCAACATGCTGGCGGTGACTACCAGCGCCAGTGCGCCCGCCCCGCCACCGACCACGAGTGCCCCCAGCTTGCGGCCAAAAATGCTTCGCGCAATACCGCCCGCAATGGGAACTGCAAAAAACATGAAGATGGCCAGGTCTGTCCACTGAAATCCGAAGGTGTTGGCAGCGCCCTTGCGCGTTGCGCCAGGCTCCGGCAGCGCCTCACCGGTAATGCGCGCCATCAGTTGGTCTGCAGCAGCATTCAGGCCGGCCACATAATTGCCTTGCTTGAAGTTTGGTGTGATCGCAGACTCAATGACCTGTCTGGCGGCCAGGTCGGGGATGGCACCCTCAAGGGCCTTGGCCACTTCAATTCT
The DNA here is from genome assembly GCA_031360805.1 of Rhodoferax sp. Classification (GTDB taxonomy): domain Bacteria; phylum Pseudomonadota; class Gammaproteobacteria; order Burkholderiales; family Burkholderiaceae_C; genus JANYCG01. Next base: position 10,033 of record JANMCB010000272.1, on the reverse strand, counting down.
GACCTTTCGGTCATCCTTGGCGACAATCAACAACAACCCGTCGCCAGTTTCCTTGCGGCCAATTTTCCAGGCATTGCCGACCCGGTTGGCAAATGAAACAATGTCTTCAGGTTGGGTTGTGGCCACCATCAGCACGACGATCTGCGAGCCTTTTTGCAGCTCGAATGCGGCCAGCTTTCCATCCAGCGCCTGCTTGTCGGTGCTGCTCAGCGTTTGCGTGGTGTCGATGACGTGGGCACTCAGCGCTGGCACGGGAACCAGCGACTGCGCGAATGATGCGAAAGCACACGCCGCCAGCGTCGCGGCAAAGAGGCACCGAGCAATGTGCACCAGAAAAGTAACCGGCATGGCAGGCAGCCTTTGCAGCGCCCTGGAAGTTGGATGGAAAGTGGCTTACGGCTTCTTGGTGAAATCGACCACCGGTGGCGTCGAGATGGCCGCCTCGTTCTGCACCGCAAAGTTGGGTTTGGTGGCATAGCCGAACACCATGGCCGTCAGGTTGTTCGGAAAGCTGCGTGTGAGCACGTTGTACTCCTGCACAGTCTGGATATAGCGATTGCGGGCAACTGTGACGCGGTTTTCGGTGCCCTCAAGCTGTACCCGCAAATCACGAAATCCCTGATTGGCCTTGAGGTCCGGATACCGCTCTGACACCACCATCAGGCGACTCAACGCACTGCCCAACTCGCCTTGCGCCGCCTGGAATTTCTTGAACGCCTCAGGGTTGTTCAGCGTTTCCGGCGTCACTTGGATGGCGGTCGCTTTGGCGCGGGCTTCAATCACCTTGGTCAAGGTGTCTTGCTCAAAAGCCGCTTCGCCCTTGACGGTTGCCACTATATTGGGCACCAGGTCGGATCGGCGCTGGTACTGGTTCAGCACCTCGCTCCAGGCCGACTTGGTTTGCTCGTCCAGACGCTGAAAGTCGTTGTAGCCGCAACCCACCAGGATCAGGGGCAAAACCAGCGCAGCAATGCGCGTGAGTAGGCGATATGTCATATTGATCTCCTGCAAAACGGTCGAAGCCCAGACGGTAACATAGATGGTCTTCCATTTCGAGCCCCGTCCGACGCACCAAACCATGCCCAAAGCAAAAAGCCAAGCCGCCATCGTGGGAGGAACTGCCGACGATATTGAGGCCGCGTTTTATGATGCGCTGCAAAATGGCGACATTGAAAAGCTGATGGCCTGTTGGGCTGATGAGGACGACGTCGTCTGCGTTCACCCGGGCGGCCCGCGTGTGGTCGGGGTCAGCGCCATCCGTGCGGCGTTTGACGCTGTTTTTGCCAATGGACGCATTCGCGCCTGGCCGCAGCAGGTGCGCAAGGTAGAAGCGCTGGCCAGCGCCGTTCACAGCGTGCTTGAACGCATTGAAGTCATGACCGAATCCGGCCCTGCCAACGCCTGGGTGCTGGCCACCAATGTGTACCACCGCACCGGCCAGGGTTGGCGCCTGGTCGCCCACCATGCCAGCCCGGGCTCTCCCAACGAAGCCCAGGAAATCAACGACGCGCCGCCCGTGTTGCATTAAGGCAAAGTCAACCTTGGCCGCTCCCCAATCCGTCATGAACTATCAACCGCCATGGTGGCTACCTGGCGGCAACTTGCAGACGATCTGGCCCGCGCTGTACTCCCGCAGGGTCTCGGCGAAGCTGCCGGAATTCAGGCGTGAGCGCTGGCTGGCACCAGATACAGACTTCATTGATGTTGATTTTTTGAAATCCAGCCCTCAACCCCCCGGAGCCCCGCTACTGGTGCTGTTTCACGGGCTGGAGGGAACCTCACGCAGCCACTATTCCGAAGCGTTTGCAGACTTTTGCCTTGCCCGTGGAATGAATTTCGCAGTACCGCATTTTCGGGGTTGCAGCGGCGAAATCAACTGGGCACCGCGCGCCTACCACTCCGGCGACTTCGAGGAAGTGGGCTGGATCTTGCAGCGGCTTCGTCAAACGCACAGCGGCCCCATCATCGCGTTAGGCGTATCGCTCGGCGGCAACGCCTTGATGCGATGGGCTGAAGAAATGGGTGATGCGGCAAGCGGCACTGTCAGCGCCGTGGCGAGCATCTGTTCGCCGCTGGACTTGGCAGCCAGCGGGCATGCCATTGGACGCGGCTTTAACCGGCTGGTCTACACCCGCATGTTCATCAACTCGATGCGGCCCAAGGCCCTGCGCAAACTGGCACAGCATCCTGGCCTGTTTGACCGCGATGCGCTTATGCGCGCCCGTGACCTGTACGAGTTTGACAATATTTTTACCGCGCCGCTGCATGGGTTCAAGGACACCGACGATTACTGGGCCCGCGCATCCGCCAAACCGCACCTGGACCGGATCCGGATTCCGGCCTTGGTGGTCAACGCGCTGAATGACCCGTTCATGCCCGCCGCCAGTCTGCCGGTGCAGTCCGAGGTCGGGAAATACGTAACCCTGTGGCAGCCCAGGCACGGCGGCCATGTCGGGTTCGCCGCCGGCGCATTCCCGGCCCATTTGCGTACCTTGCCTGAGACGGTCGGCGGCTGGTTGATGGATCACGCCGCCTCTGCCCGCTAAGCGCAAAATAGCGGCATGGACGACATTGTCAAACAGGCCCTTGCCAAATGGCCCAACGTGCCCGACTGTTATGGCTGGCTGGGCCTGGATGCGCGGGGCAACTGGTACATGCGCGACGACCGCGCACAGGCAGCCGGTCCATTTGCGCACGGGTCGCTGGCCAGCAAAGGCTCACTGCTCAAGCACGAAAAATTGATTGATTTCATCCAGCGCAACTACAGCGCGGATGCCAAAGGGCAATGGTTCTTTCAAAATGGGCCGCAGCGCGTCTATGTGGAGCTGGAAGCGACGCCCTGGATTTGGCGCATCGACCGCGATCCCGCGGGCGCCTTCGTCGTCACCAGCCACGCAGGCTCACCCGCCAAAGTGACACAGTGCGTGCTTGATGAGTCGGGCCGTGTATATCTGGCGACAGATTTGGGGTTTGGGCTGGTTCACACCCAGGATGTAAGCCTGGCTGCTGACGCGGTCGAGACGGGGCTTTGGGTGCCACAGCAAGTCGCTGCGTCAGAACTCGCTGGCCGGTTTGGTTACGTGACCAGTCCGCAAGTCCTGCAAACCAAAGAGCTACTATAAATATAGCAAACTATCTATATGATACGAGGGCTAGAGTCATATTTCTCCACTAAAACGCGAAAAATCGACCCAATTCGTCAAAAACCCGGCAAATTTACTACATTTGTAGTAACCACCAAGAGCCCAGTTGGTAGCAGGCTCTTTGGACCGGACTTACTTGGCAGCCTCAGGCGCAGAGGCTGCTGGTGCCGCTGCGTCGGCGACAACGGCTGCAGGCGCTTTGGGCGCGTCAAACTTGGCGCCGGCCGCGTTGGCCAGGTAAACCACGGCGCGGGCAATTTCCAGGTCTTCGAAATCACCGCCGCCCTGAGCGGCCATAGCCCCCTTGCCTTTGAGTGCAGAGGTCAACAGTGCTTCGTAGCCGGTCTTGATGCGCGGCGCCCACAGCGCGACATCGCCCAATTTGGGTGCGCCCGCAACACCCGCCGCGTGGCAGGTGGTGCATTGCGCGTTGTACACCGCCTCACCGCTTTTGAGCTCACGGTTCGCATCGCGGATCTCAACGGATCCGACTTTTTGCAGGCGCTGCGCAATGGTTTTCTCCATATTCACTGTGCCGGCGGCAGGTTTTGCGTCCGATACAACGTAATAGACCAGACCGATGATGGCGAAAATCGGCACCACAAAGGAAAAGAACACTGCAATCAACAATTGCTTTGGGTTTTTGATGGGACCGGTGTGGTCCTCTTCAGCGCCTGGGGCGTGGCTGTTGTCGCTCATGGTTTCCTCAAAAAGTCGGTGGCTTCAAATCAACCTCGGATTATAGCCGCCGCCCCTGTGAAAACCCCTACAATCGGGGCCACACCAGCGTTGCGGCTGTAGCTCAGTGGATAGAGTATTGGCCTCCGAAGCCAAGGGTCGTGGGTTCGATCCCCGCCAGCCGCACCAGAATTCAATGGTTTGACGCGTTGCAAGTTCGCGGTGGCTTCGACTCAAACTATCAGTCACCTCGCTCTTCAAGTTCCGCCACTGGGTTGGCCCTAGAGCATTCAAGCCTTCCAATTTGCCTGCAACAGCCAAATGGTTGGCGGACCTGCTTAGGTGGCTCGGTTGCCAATGGCCCTGAGGCACCAATTTTCCCCGCTACGGTTCGGCCAGATTCACCCGAACCGTATACTTGGTCGCCATGAATTTGCCTCCAAAACCGTCCCTTGCCTTCGACCTCGCAATTCCTGGCTGCATTCCCTTGCGACAGTGATGGGGGTCAATCTTGAGTCGGTGACTCATTCACCGGAACGCACGGATTATTTGGACGGCTGGCGAGGCATAGCTATCGCCTTGGTATTGGAAGCACATTTCTTCAGTTTTCTCCCATTGGAAGCGGGCCGGATGGGGGTTGATGTGTTTTTCTCGCTTTCAGGCTTCCTGATGAGCGGCGTGCTGTTCATTCAACGGCAACCGTTGCGTAAATTTTATAAGCGCCGGATCAGCCGAATCGTTCCAGCCTTCGCAATCTTCGTTGTGTCGATCTATGCTTTTGCCTACGTGAGAGGGATGGCTTTCACTGGAACGGAGTTCGTTGCAACGCTGCTTTTTTTGCGCACTTACTTTCCAGTCGATCCCGGCATCTGGGCTAGCGCCATCCCAATCGGGCACTTGTGGTCATTGAATATTGAAGAGCATTGCTACATTTTCATGAGTGGTCTGATATTGGTGCAAGTGCTGCGCGGCAGGGAAGGGGTTGCATTGTTTGCCACAGGTCTGGCTTGCATCGCCATCGGTTTCTTCTATGTGAAGCTCGGTTCCAGTGCGCCAAAATGGGGCGATTTGGGCACAGAGGTGGCCGCGTCGCACCTGCTCATCTCGGCTGGCTATCGCCTGTACAGTGATCGCGTGAGTCCGTCAATTCCGCCATGGCTTCCGATACTTACGTTAATTGCTGCCTTTGTGTGTTACTCAAGTCTCGTCCCGTGGTGGAGTACTCGCCTCTTCTCGCCCTTTTTGCTAGCGTTCACTGTCAACCACCTGTCTGAATCCAGCAAATGGCTCAGGTCACTTCTCGGCGCGCCAGTGTTGAAATTTCTTGGTATTTGGTCCTTCTCGATCTATCTGTGGCAACAGCCTTTTTTCGCCTTTAAAGCGGCCATTCCTGGCGGTTCGACCATAGCGCTTGTTTGCGCGATGACCATCGGAGTATTTTCCTTTTATGTCCTCGAACAGCCGTGTCGGGCGTGGCTGAACCGCATTTGGTGACGTAACTATTTGCTGAAGGTCAATACTGATGGAGATGGCACATGTCATTGGGAAGATCATTGGCGGTAGCAGGCTTACTATGCTTAGCCTCAGAATCTGGAAACATTGGGAGAAGGCAGTGCGGTCATTGCTAAAAGGTTTACAGAGCCTGAGGGTAGAAACCGATGATCGCCAGCCTTACGGAAGTGCCGCCACGATCTCATCGTCCAGCGGCTCGTTCTTGGGCATCCAATGCCCCCGCTTTTCCTGCACAACGATGCGCTGTTTGACGATGCGCTCGACGGTTTTGATGCGATCCACCACCTGACGGATCGGCTCGTTTCCCTGCGCATGACCAGCATAAAGAAGACGCGCTAATTTGTCCGCCCAGCGGGGTACTTTGCCGGTTTTTTCCCATCGGGCGATGGATTGGCCATCAATGCCCATCAACTTTCCCAAAGCTGGTTGCGATAGACCCATGCCGCCGCTGCGGATGTAACGCAATTCCGCCCCGGTCAGGGTGCCGATTTTCCCGGCCAACGCCTGGCATATGGCTTGCGTCAGCCCATCGCCGTCATGGAACGCCACCGCTTCGCCAAAGGGCGTCTTTTTAATCTCGTAACCGTTAGTCAGCCACACATTGCGCAGCCCGCCGTCCGTGTAGTGGTACATGTTCAACCTTTCGTGATGTCAATGACGGTCACAACCGTCAAACCGGGTTGCGGATACTCAACCGCAACCACTACTGCTACGTTCATGCCCGACACAAAGTGCTCCCTGCGGCACTTCAGCCCTGCAAAACGGATATCCGGTTCTGGCTGCCTGTATATGCGACCCATGCGCAGCACTTCCATGACCATCGGTTGGTTCACGTGTCGAGCCCGCATCTGACTCCACGCATGTTTGACAAAAGCCACGTTGGAAGTCTCTTCGGCCGACCGCCGGATGAGCCGTTCAAGTTGGTGGTTTGTCGGATTGACCAGATTCAGTCCTATCAAAATGATAGGTCTCAGTGTACCTGAATGAAACCAGTCACCTCCTCAAAGCACCTCCTTTTTTAACGTCAACGCCAAGTCATACAAAGCGTTGCGATGGGCGCCGGTGATGTCTGCGGCGAGTTTGACCGCGGTTTTGAGGGGCAGTTCGGCCAGCAAAAGTTTCAACACACGCTGTTCCTGGCCGGCCTCCTTCGCTGTGTGAGCCGGGTGGACAACCAGCACAAACTCACCGCGCAGGCGGTTGGACTGTTCGGCCAGCCAGGCCGTCAGCCCGTCAGCGTTGACAGTCGCAATTTCCTCAAACTGCTTGGTCAGCTCGCGGCACACGGTCACAGGCCGCTCGCCCAAAACCGAAAGGGCATGAGCCAGCGCCTCGATGCGGTGCGGCGCCTCCATCAACACAATGCTGCGCGGCTCTCCCGCCAGGGCTTGCACGGCCAGTGCCCGCTCTCCGGCTTTGGCGGGCAAAAATCCGACAAACACGAAGCCGTTGGGCAGTTCACCGTCGCCTGCCTTGCTGGACAACCCGGCCGCGCTCAAGGCGGTGGTCACGCTGCTGGCGCCGGGTAGGGGCATCACCCGAAGGCCTTGTTCGCGAACGGCCGCCACCAGGCGCGCGCCGGGGTCGCTGATGGCCGGTGTGCCGGCGTCGCTGACATAGGCCACGCGAAGCCCCTGGCGCAATCGGTCGACAACGGCGACGGATGCCTCGGCTTCGTTGTGCTGGTGCACGGCCATCAGTTGCGAGGAAGCTTTGTCGATGCCATACGCTTGCAGAAGGGCCTGGGTGTGCCGCGTGTCTTCGCAGGCAACCACATCGACCAGTGCCAGCACGTGCAGCGCGCGCAAACTGATGTCGGCCAGGTTGCCAATGGGCGTGGCGACCACATACAGCGCCCCTTGCGGATAATGCTGGGACGCCGCCGCATCCTTGGCGGCACTCAGCGCGCTGGCATAGAGAGAGCTCAAAAATGTTCCCCAAATTGAAAGCAACCGCAACGCCTTCGGCTAAACCGTCCGCTACTCAACCGGCCACCACCAAACAGGTTGGCGACGCGGCTGAAAACATGGCCTTGCAGCATTTGCAGCAGGCTGGGCTGAGGTTGCTGGAGCGCAATTATCGAACGCCTGGGCGCGGGGGTGGCGAAATCGACCTGATCATGCGTGACACCGATGGTACGACGGTGTTTGTGGAAGTCAGAAAGCGCGCCACCACCCAGCATGGCGGCGCAGCAGGCAGCATCAGTTTTACGAAACAGCGGCGCATAGTTTTTGCGGCGCGCCACTACCTGATGCGCTTGAGCACGCTCCCGCCGTGCCGGTTTGATGTGGTCAGCGTCGAGCCGACGGGTGTGCAATGGCTGCGCGCGGCTTTTGATGCGTCTTGATGGCCCTACGGCCCATCAGCTTCGATTCGTACGGCTGCATCTGGAGTGACCGGGCCGGGTATCATCGCAGGCATGCTTGAACAACGCATTCAACAACACTTTATCGAAAGCGCCGATCTCAAATACCAGTCGGCCCAGGCCCTGAGCAAGCCGATTGCGCAAGCCGTCCAGGCCATGCTGACCTGCGTCACCAGCGGGGGCAAGGTGCTGGCCTGTGGCAACGGTGGGTCGGCCTCTGACGCCCAGCACTTTGCCGCTGAGTTTGTGGGGCGCTTTGAGCGCGAGCGGCCCGAACTCGGCGCCATCGCGCTGACGACTGATTCATCCATTCTCACCGCCATTGCCAACGATTACGACTTTTCCGTCGTGTTCTCGCGCCAGGTGCGCGCCTTGGGCTCCCCGGGTGACGTGTTGCTGGCCATTTCGACCAGTGGCAACTCGGCCAATGTGCTGGCCGCGATCGAAGCCGCCCACGAGCGCGAAATGATCGTGGTGGGCTTGAGCGGGCGTGGTGGCGGAAAGATGACGCATGCTTTGCGCGACACCGACGTGCACATCTGTGTGCCGCACGACCGAACTGCGCGGGTGCAGGAGGTTCACATTCTGGCGTTGCACTGCATCTGCGATGCGGTCGACAATCAACTTCTTGGCGAACCGGAAAACCCACCATGATCCAGATTTCCAAAAACATTTTTGTGCGCCGTCTTGGCTCGGCCACCCTGGCTGTCTGTCTGGGCGCAAGCCTGGCCGTCAGCTTGAGCGCCTGCGTGCCGTTGATGGTCGGCAGTGCCGTCATGACCACTCTGGTGGCCAGCGACCGCCGCACTTCAGGCGCGCAACTTGAAGATGAGGGCATTGACCTGCGCACCGCCAGCCGTTTTCGGGAGGCCTTCGGTGAGCGCGTTCACATCAACATCAACAGCTACAACCGCCAGGTGCTGCTGACCGGTGAAGTGCCCACTGAGCAGGACAAGCAGACCGCAGAACAAATCGCGTCGCGGGTGGAAAACGTGCGTGCGATCGTCAATGAACTGGCGGTATTGGGCAACACCACCCTTCAGCAACGCTCGTCAGATTCGCTGATCACCGCCAAGGTCAAGGCCGGCCTGGTGGACGCCAAAGACCTCTATGCCAACTCCTTCAAGGTGGTGACGGAACGCGGCGTCACCTACCTGCAGGGCAGGGTCAGCCAGCGTGAAGCCGACCGCGCCGCGGAAGTGGCCCGCAGTGTGAGCGGCGTATTGAAAGTGGTGCGGATTGTCGAGATCGTCAGCGACGAAGAACTCAAACGCCTTCTGCCCCAGCCCGCGCAGGGCAGCAGCAGCAACAAGCAGCCCGGCGGTTAGTCAAGGAGCCGCCAATTCTTCGACGGGCCGCCCCGAGAAGAATTAGCCCCCTCGGGGGGCAGCGACCCGCGCAGCGGCGGAGCGTGGGGGCCAGATCACTTCAGCCTTTTGATCAGGCTGGACGTATCCCAGCGCTTGCCGCCCATTTGCTGGACGTCCGCGTAAAACTGGTCAACCAGCGCCGTCACCGGCAGGCGCGCACCATTGCGTTTGGCTTCGTCCAGCACCAGGCCCAGGTCTTTGCGCATCCAGTCCACGGCAAAGCCGAAGTCGAATTTGTCGGCCACCATGGTCTTGCCACGGTTGTCCAGTTGCCAGCTCTGTGCCGCGCCCTTGCCAATCACATCCAGTACCTGGTTCATGTCCAGCCCGGCTTTTTGACCAAATGCAATCGCCTCGCTCAAGCCTTGCACCAGACCGGCAATGCAAATTTGATTGACCATCTTGGCCAGTTGACCGGCGCCACTGGCGCCCAGCAACGTGAACGCGCGCGAGAAGGCCATCGCCGTGGGCTGCACTGCCGCGAAGGCAGCGCCGTCGCCACCGCACATGACGGTCAGCATCCCATTTTGGGCGCCTGCCTGGCCGCCTGACACCGGCGCGTCAATGAACTGCAGCCCGGCAGCGGCGGCTGCCACCGACAGCTCGCGCGCCACACTGGCCGATGCAGTGGTGTGGTCGACAAATATTGCGCCGGCTTTCATGCCCTTGAACGCGCCATCGGCACCCAAGGTCACACTTCGCAGGTCTTCGTCATTGCCGACGCAGCAAAAAATGATATCGGCATTCTTGACGGCTTCACGCGGTGCTACTGCGTGTTTTGCCAGGTTGCCGGCGGCGAACTCGGCGCACCATGCCATTGATTTGGCTGCGGTGCGGTTATAAACGGTCACGTCGTGTCCGGCGGCAGCGAGGTGCCCTGCCATTGGGTAGCCCATGACACCCAGCCCCAGAAAGGTGACTTTGCGCGCTGGTGTGGATTCGTATTTTTTTGGATTGATGTTGGG
>JANMCB010000268.1:0-7266 GCA_031360805.1 Rhodoferax sp. | reverse complement strand
TGCCTGGTCGACCGCGTCATGCAACTTGAATGCCGTGGCACCCAAAGGCACAACAGACGGGTTACAGGCCGCGCCGAACCCCAGTGCGTTGCCATTGCCGTTCGCCACGCACAGGCCACCCATCACGGCGACCAGCGAGATATCAACCACATCGTCTTTGGGGCGCCGGCCATTCGGATACCCGGCAAAGTCAGTCCCGTTCGTGAGCAGGCTGCCGACGATGGCCAGGCGGTTTTGCTGCGCAAACGGCACGGCGGCAATCGCCGTGTTCAAGCGCAACATCTCGGAACCCACGACATTTTGCGGCTGGTTCACACCAGGGATGCCGGTCAAAAAGGTGGTGACGAGGTCAGTGCGCGGGAAGTTGGTAGGCGCAATGCCTGGCGTGGCCAGTGCGATTTCCAGCAGCGCTGGCAGCGTGGGGTTGGTGACATAGGCGGCAAACTGGCCGTCGTTGCGCGGCATCGAGCCGTTGAACTTGTCCTTGTCGCCCAAGCCAATCACCACCTCATTCACCAGCGGCATGCCCAGGCGGGACACCTGGGCCCAACCACCACCAAAAGTCACCGTCGTCTGATGGCCTGTGGGGGTCGAGGCGTTGATCAACTGGGTTTGCCGCACGCTGGCCGTGGTCCAGGCACCGATCACCGGGTCTGTGCTGCCTGCGGCCAGCAGACAGCTTTTGTGGATTTCAAGCGCCAACGTGGTGATGTTCTTGTCTAACAAGGGGTTGGGAACCGCGCCGATCAGGCTGGAGTCGGTGATGACCGCCAGGGGCGCGTTCACCAGATCAAAAATCGGGCCCAGGTTGACCGCAAATCCCTCCTGGCGCTGACCGACAAACACCCGCGCTGGCGTTGCGCAGCCCGGAATGTTGATGCCGAAGATGTGCTGCGCCGCATACGCCGCGTAATTGGGAATGGTCTTGGTGCCGATGTTGTCAACCGGCTTGTCAAACAGCGTGGCACCTGTGCCGACCTGCGTGATGGGCGTTGCCGTGCCGGTGCGCCGGTCACCGCGCACGAGTGTCACAGCAAACTTCTCGTTGACATTCAGCGCTGCGGCGTTGGGCGCGCTGACCTGGCCTGCCTGCGTCAGCGGAATGCCGACATTCAGGCCACCAATCGGAAGGGTGATGCCCTTGAAGTTGTTCTGGAAGCGGAATTGAAAGGTCAGGTCCTCGCGCGCATCGCCGTTGTTGTCGATGTGAATCTCGTACAGCGCGTTGGGGTCCATCTTGAAGTAGTTGGGCCCACCGTAGGCATCCTGCAGCGGCTGGTAGTTGGCCAATACCGTCACGTAGCCTGAGCGGCCCGTCTCGTAACTGTTGAAGAGGTAAAGGTCGGTGCCGTCCACTTTGGGCTGGGTCGTGATGAATGGCGCTTCGCGGTGACTGGACGCGTAGCTGGGCGAAGCCGCAACACTTGCCAAAGTGACCAGCGCGGCGATGCCGGCAAGCGCCAGCGAGTTCAACGCCAAATGGCGCTGATGGGGGGCTGAAAAAAGCATGATCAAGCTCCTGTGTGAAAGAGGTGAATAAAAGGGCGAACAAGCGTAGATGACAAACCCGCGAATTTCAAATTTCAAATCTCAGGATTCGGCCTTCGGTCCTCGGGTTTCAGGTTTCAACTTCAAGTGCAATTTCCGGCCCGCCGCGGTCTGGTTGACAGAGTCTTGCGGCAGAAAAGGTGGCAGCTGGCATCAACGTAAAAGACCCTGCCACTACGCACTACGGCGCAAATTGAAAACCGGATTCAAAATTCTTCAATAATGTGATTTGCAGGCCCCAGCTTCCACCGTAATGTGCGATCCATGTACCTATTCACCAAAAACCACGCGGTTCAAGCAACTCTTTTTGCCGGCATCGTTGGGCTAATGGCACTTCCGACTCACGCCATGGAAGTGCGTGGCCTGCTGGATCTGCGCCTGGTGGCCACTGACGCGCGCCAAAGCTGGGCGGCTGGCGGGTTGGACAAGACGCGCTTTGACAACACCGGCGGCTCACTGCGCCTGGGGCAGGCGCTGGTTCGCGCTGAGGCGGATGTGCTGGACGCCGTCAGTGCTGTCATTGTGGTCAGCGCCACCGACGACCGCGTGGGTGTGCTCGACGTGACCGAAGTCTTTTTGGCATGGCGGCCAGTGCCCAATGGCCCCTGGAAAACCCGCGTTCGCGCCGGTGCGTTTTTTCCGGCGACCAGCCTTGAAGTCGGGTATGACAGCATTGGCTGGACGCCGCAAAACACGGTGTCAAGCTCGGCCATCAACAGCTGGCTTGGCGAAGAGCTACGCACCAAAGGCGTTGAAGTGAACTTCAACCGCAAAGGGCTTTTAACCGGTTCGCCACACGACTTTGGCGTGACGGTGGCGCTGTTTGCAGGCAACGACCCGGCTGGCACCTTGCTGGCATGGCGCGGCTGGTCAGTGGGTGACCGCATCAGCGGTTTGTCAGAGTCTTTGCAGTTGCCCGACCTGCCGGTTTACCGTCCTCAGGGCGAGCTGCCTGATCAGTCCCGCAGCATTCACGTTTTTCGTGAAATTGATGACCGCCTGGGCTATTACTTGACGGCCAACTACGGCTATGCAGGCACGCTGGAACTGGCGGCGATGCACTACGACAACCGGGGCGACCCGATGGTGCTGCGGTCTGGTCAATACAGTTGGCGCACCCGCTTTGACCACCTGAGCCTGCGTTGGCGAGGGTTGGGGCAGTGGGAGTTTGCAGCGCAGACGTTGAAGGGCGACACGCTGATGGGGCCTGGCGCCGTGCATCTGGACTACAGCGCCTGGTATGTGCTCTTGAGCCATCCGTTGGGCCCTGGCACAGCCACGTTGCGCTTTGACCGGTTTGGCGCCCAGGAGCGCGACAGCGACGTGCTTCGCGTCGATCCGAATTCAGAAGATGGGCGCGCCTTGGCGCTGGCGTACAACTGGACCATCACGCCCGCCATTTCGCTGGTGTCGGAACTGTTGGCCGTGCAAAGTAACCGCCCGGCGCGCTGCCTGACCGGGCAAGCCACCGAACAAACCGAACGCAGCCTGACCGTCGCGCTGCGATGGCATTTTTAGATTGGACTTCCCGGAGTTTTTGATATCACCCGCGATATCAAACAATCAAGGAATGTCAGGAAATGCTGGATTCTGACCAAAAAGCTGATAAAATATGCCTCTAGCCCTCGTATTTATTAGAAATATTGCTATTTTTATTATAGCAATAGTCCCGACTTGTTGATCCGACCGCCGAAGCCGCAACCCGCGGCAGTGCGCTCATTGCAGCGTGAATAAAACGTCAATTGAGCGTCAATACAGCGGAATGGGAATCGACAGCCCGGATTCACGCCGGTTGACGTCGAGCTGGAAGTTCCAGCGCTCGCGCCATGCGGCGTAATCTGCCGCCGGCATGGGTTTGCCAATCAGGTAACCCTGCGCCTCGTCGCAGCCGAGCTTTTTCAGGCTGTTGTAAACCACCGCGTTTTCAACGCCTTCGGCCACGACCGTGAGGCCCAGGTTGTGCGCCAGGTCAATGGTGGAGCGCACAATCATCGCATCGCCCTTGACCTTCTCCATCGCCATGACAAACGACTTGTCGATCTTGAGCTGGTTCACAGGCAGGCGCTTCAGGTAGGCCAGCGACGAGTAGCCGGTGCCGAAGTCGTCGATCGACAGCTTGAAGCCCAGTTCATGCAGGCGGTTCAGCGTGGCCAGGGCGCGCTGGGGGTCGTCCATGATGGCGCTTTCGGTGATTTCCAGGCAGATGCCGCTGGCGGGCACGCCGTGCAATTTCAACAGCGCGTCCAGGTGGGATGGCAGCTCCGGGTCCATCAGGTCGCGGGTTGACAGGTTGATCGCCACCTGGCACGCCTGGTCCACCTTTTGCAGGCTGTGCCAGATTCTTGCCACTTCAGAAAACACCCAGAGCGTCAATTGACGGACAAACCCGGTCTGTTCCGAAAACGGGATGAAATCTTGCGCCTGCACCAGCCCGCGTGTGGGGTGCTGCCAGCGTAGCAAGGCCTCGGCCGCCGTCGCTGCGGACATGTTCAGTTCGATTTTTGGCTGCAGGTAAAGCCTGAGTTCGTTGTGCTCCAGCGCGTGGCGCAATTCGGTCAGCATCGACAAGGACTGCGTGCTGGACGAGTCCAGTGAGGGCTCGTACACCTGAACGCCGGTGGTCTTGGTTTTTGCCGCGTACATGGCGACCTCTGCGTGGCTCAAGAGCGTGTCGGGGTCGCGTGAATGCTCGGGCCAGCAGGCAATGCCAATGCCAGCGCTCAGGTCAATCGTCTGGTCGGCAAACGCCAGCGGGTCTTCAAACGAGCTGGCAATGCGTCCGGCAAACTTCAGCGCGTTCTCGGAATCGCTTTCGGTCAGCAGAATCGCAAATTCGTTGCCACCGAGGCGTGCCAGCAGGTCGTGCGCGCGGATGTCGTGCCTGGCCAGGCGCTTGGCCACCGCCTGCAGCACGCGGTCGCCAAACGAGTAGCCCAGCACATCGTTGACATGCTTGAAGCGGTCCAGGTCCAGCACCACGATGGCCAGGCTTTTCTGTTGTGCTTCTTCAACGCCCGCCTGGCGGTCAATCGCCTCGCGCACCGCTTCACGGAACCGCGCCCGGTTGGGAAGGCCGGTCAGCCGGTCCCAGTAGGCCAGCCTGCGGATCTCGCCTTGCTGCGCGCCGATGCTCACCCGCATCTTGTCAAACGCCGCCGCCAGCCCGCCGATTTCGTCCTTGCGGTGCAGATGCTCCATGGGCGTGTCGTAGTCACCCTTGGCCAGCTTTTCTGTGGCGCTGACCAGCGAGCGCAGGGGCGTGGTGACCTTGCGGGCCAGAAATATGCTGCCAATGCCAAACAGCACGACACCCAGCGCGGTGATCCAGGCCAGGGCAAACTGGGCCTGACGAAACGGCGCCACCACTTCACCAAAAGAGCGCAGCAACAGCGTGTGCAGTTCAGCGGTACCGGCATCCAGTTTGACATCGCGTGCCACCAGGGTGTCGGTGCCCACCACGAGTTCCTTGATTTCGCCGCGCTGTTCGCGCAGGATACGCGCCGCATTGACAGGCAGGGTACTCATCACCAGCGGGTCCGCATCGTTGGGGGCCGGGACGATCAGCGCCAGGTGCATGTCCGAGAGGGAGCGCATTTCTTCGACCAGTGCCTGCCCGATGGGAAAGCCCATCAGTACCCAGCCGACCGGTGTTGGTGCGCGCATCGGGACCATCACAAACTGGTAGGGCGTCTGGTTGATCAAGGCGATTTGCCCGCCCTGCGGATTGCCCGCCAGCCGCTGGTACACCAGCTTGAGTTGGGGCGCGCGGGCGCGTGCCTCCTGGCCTTCGCCAAAGGCGGTCAGATTGAGGTTGTTGTCGATCAACGCGGTGACGGTTGCGCCGATGCGCGCACCATGGTTGTCCAGCGCAGAACGTATCGTCTCCAGGTCGCCTGACCCCACCGCCGAGCGAAAACCAAAATCGGCCGCCAGCAGGGCTGCGCCTTGTGCCAGCTTCTGGGCATTCTGGTCCAGCAGGCGGCGCCAGACCCGCTCACCGATCTGCAGTTCCTGTGCAATCTGCTGGCGCGCACTTTGCTCAATGCTGACCCGAATGACGCTGAAAACTGCTGCCTGCACCAAGAGCAAAAGCAGCAATGACAAGGCCACGATACGTGCCGACAGCCCCCAGTTGTGTGTCGGGCGTGACCAGTTCATGGCGACACGCCTGTCAGGCGAACGGCAACCGTTGCGTCACCCGACTCGACCACCAGCGCCTGGTCCAGCGCGGGCGTGCCGACTGGCAAACCAGGGTGCCAGACGCGCAGCCGGTAGCTGCCAGCGGGTATGTTGGCCAGCACCACCGGGGCCGGTTTGAGGCTGCGCCCGTAGTAGGGCGTATCGACCACCACCACCCAGGCCACCATGTTGTCGTGAATATTGCAGCCCAGCACGGCAATGCCAGTGCGGTCAAACAGGACCGGGTTGGCGGGTGTGCCGCTGTAGAGCTTGAGCTCGAAGGTCTTGGTTGCGGAAAAGGAATAGACGTGGTGGCGCACCGAATCCCGGTTGGGAAAGCCGACCATCGTGCCGACGGGCACCACCGTGACGCGGGGCTCGAACTGTTTGGCGATCTGCGCGATCTCCACCGGCGCCAGCTTGGCCGCGCCCAATGCCCTGACAGCTTGCGGCGATTCAAGAAACGCGACAGCGTCGCCCAACAGCGCGCCGCTGGCGTTTTGCACCTGTACAGTAATCGTGGCCGCCTGCGCGCTCAGGCAGGCGGTCAGAAGGGCAGCCGCCCATCCTGTCGAGGCTCGTAGGGTATTTCTCATGTCGCACATACTACTATCAGTCGTGATGCCGGTTGATAAAGCCGGGTTATAAATGGGAGCAGTCAACACTGCGCATTCAACCGACCCCCTCGAAAGGTGACCATGAAACCACTGAACCCGCCCGTTGCTTCGGGCCGCCTGAGCGCCCGGCGCAAAACCGTAATGGCCTGCGGGCTTTGGCTGGCGCTGACGCCCTTGGCGGCACTGGCGCAGGCACCGGCATCCTCATCGCAACTGGTCAAGCTGATCGTGGGGTACGCGCCGGGTGGCCCCGTGGATTCGGCCGCCCGGCTTTTTGCGCCGCATTTCGCGCGCGAGTTGGGCCAGACGGTGATTGTTGAAAACCGGGCCGGTGCCGCAGGTGCGCTCGGGGGTGACCTCGTGGCCAAGTCCCAACCGCAGGCAGGTTTGCTATTCTTTACTGCCAGCCCCACGATCACCATCACGCCGCACCTGCTCAGGGCGATGCCGTTTGACCCGCTGAAGGACATTGCCGCCATTGCGCCGGTCGTGGCGTATGCCAACGTGCTGGTGGTCAACAAGGACCAGCCGTTCAAGACGGTGCCGGAGCTGATCGCCTACGCGCGCGCCAATCCGGGCAAGGTGGCGTATGGTTCAGCCGGCATCGGTGCTTCGAACCATTTGAGTGGTGAACTGCTGGCGCTGCGCACAGGTACGGTCATGACCCATGTTCCGTACAAAGGCAATGCGCCTGCAATGACCGATGTGATCGGCGGCCAGATCAACATGATGTTTGACATTGTTGGCACCGCGCGCAACTACATCAGCACGGGCCGCGTGCGTGCGGTGGCGGTGACGTCGCGCGAACGCAATGCCGGGCTGCCAGACGTGCCCTCCATGCGCGAAGCCGGTGTGGCAGATTACGAAGTCGGTGGCTGGTTTGGCATTTACGGCCCCGCCAGCCTGCCTGCTGACCTGATCG
>JANMCB010000189.1:0-2369 GCA_031360805.1 Rhodoferax sp. | reverse complement strand
CCCATCAGAAGAAGAAGCGCATGCCCAGGGTGTAAAAGGTCTCGCCGCTGGTGGAGCCGACCGAGCCGTCAAGCTGCAGGCTCTTGGTCACCATGGTGCGAAGGCCCAACTGGAGGGTGGGCGCACTTCTTTCAACGCCATAAAACTCGACGTGGGGGGTGAACGCACCCACCTCGCGCTCAAACGAGATGCCCCAGGTGTTGAGCGTCGGGCCGTCAGGACCGCGTGCCAGGCCCAGGTTCAGGTTCATTGAACCGGCTTCCATGTTGCAGGTCATCAGGCCGTTGATGTACGGTGTGTTGCCGCCGCCGTTGCCAACCTGCGACACCCCGACTGAGGCGCCAAAATTGCAGCCGTCTTTTTTGCTGCCCGTCAGGCGAAACTTGGCCTGCAGCGCGGAGGTGTTGACATTGTTGGTGTTGTCGTTGGACAAAACCGCGCCCAATTCGATGCCGTCGGTGATGCCATAGGCGGGAGACAAGGTCCAGGAGTTGACGTTGCCGGGATGGCGGGAGTACCACAGGTCCACGTTTCCGGTGCCGGCGTCCGCCGTGTTGGCGTCGTCCACTGCCAGCGGGCGTCCGGCGAAGCTGGCGGTCGAGCACAATGCTGCGACGGCGAAAATGACGGGGACGGAGATTCTTGATGATAATTTCATGGTGTTCCTGGTAAAAGTAAAGCGCTAGGACCCGGTTGGGTCGCCCGGGCGAAATTTTCACACGGCCTAGGGAAATCCCGAACTTTTTGTTACTTTTTAAAGACACTTTTCTGCTCACCATGTCACGGTCAGGGCAATTTACCAACCAACTGCTCAAGGCACCGGGCAGAACCCAAGAGGCAATCGATTGAATTCAACGCCCAACCCTTTCTCCGCTGCACAGGTGTTTTTGCAAGATCAGGTTGATGCGCAGATGCTGGCCGGTGTGTCTGCGCTCGTACTGAAGAACGGTGTAGTGATCGACCGGTTTTGCACCGGCATGGCGAACCTGCAAACCGGCGAAGCACTGCGGCCAGACCATATTCACCGCGCATTTTCCAACACCAAGCTGATGACTTCCGTGCTGGTGCTGATGCTGGTTGACCAGGGGCGCTTTGCACTGGACGACCCCATCAAAACCTGGATCCCGTCACTTGGAAACCTGCGCGTGCTCAAGCCCGGCGCCACCCTGCTTGACGACACCGAAGCACTGGAAACCGACATCACCGTGCGCCACCTGCTAAGCCATCAGGCGGGCCTGAGCCACGGCGTGTTTGACCCCGGCACACTGATCTACAAGGCTTACCACGCTGCGGGCGTGCGACGGCCCGACACCACGCTGGAAGTGCTGATGGACCAATTGGCCGCGCTGCCGCTGATTTACCAGCCCGGCGCGGGTTGGGAATATTCCATGGCCACCGACGTGCTGGCGCGGCTCGTCGAAATCGTTACTGGTCAAACCTACGGCACTGCGTTGCAGACCCGGTTGCTGGACCGGCTGGGCATGGTCGATACCGGCTACCTGCTGCGCCCGGACCAGGTGGCGCGCCTGTGCCCTTTGTACGTGGGCGACCTCGCCAACCCCGACATACCCGGTTTGACACGGCTGGACAACGTGCCATGGCCAGATGCTTTTTTGAAACCCGTGGCACGCCAGGCCGGCTCCAGCGGGCTGATCACCACCGAAGCCGACATGGTGAAGCTGATGGTGCAACTGTTGCCGCAACCGGGCGGTCTGCTCAAGCCCGCCACGCTGGCTGAGATGATGCGTGACCAGTTGCCACCCGAGCGCTGCGTTCAGTTTTATCTGACCGGGCCGGTGCCCAGCCTTGGCTTTGGACTGGGTGGCGCCATCACCCGCAGCCCATCCGTGCTGCAGCCGAATTCGCCGGTGGGTGAGTTTCAATGGGGCGGTCTGGCCGGTACGCATTGGTCCCTATCGCCCACCACGGGCGTGGCGATTGTGCTGATGACGCAGCGCCACATGGGGTTCTGGCACCCGTTCTGGTTCAAGTTCAAGCGCGAGGTTTATGCGGCTCTGGGCTGAAGGCTGGGTAAGTGTTCGATTAAGTTGGCGTGCCCATTCACCATTGCCCCATCACACCCCCAAATCCAGCTTCGCAAAAAGGTCATTAAAGATCGCATCCCTCTGCACCGCATAAGCCTCGCGCATCAGGTGCCGCGCAGCATCAGGCTGCCAGCGCCGTTCAGCATCCAGGCGCGGGGTGCGCACCAGCTCGCTGGGCACCCACTGCGGGTTGAGCATCCATGCGATGTTGATGACGTCCCAGATCACCCAGCTGTGCGGCTTGCTGCCGTCGGTGCCCAGCACGGGCCACAGCGGGTTGTGGGTGAACAGGTGGTGCAGGTAGTTGCCGATGGGGCCACGGCC
>JANMCB010000181.1:0-15996 GCA_031360805.1 Rhodoferax sp. | reverse complement strand
GGAATTAGCGGTAAAACGCCTCGACTTTGCCCTTTAGCTTGATCAGCAGGGGTTTGCCCTTGCGGTCCAGCGCTTTACCGGCGGGGACCTTGACCCAGCCTTCGCTGATGCAGTATTCCTCCACATCCTGGCGCTCCTTGTCATTGAACCGGATGCCGATGTCATGGTTGAACACCTCAGCGACATGATGCGGACTGCGCGGATCGGCAGAAAGATGGTCGGGCAGGGCGGGGGGCTGGATGGGGTCGTTCATGGATCACTTTCAAAGAGCATTCTGGGCCTGGCTGCCAAAGCCCAGCAGTCGTTTTTTCATGGCGAGTACCGCATTGTCCTTGCTCAGCAGGATGCCTTGGTGGGCAACAGCCAGGTCGATGAATTTTTGGTCGTCGGGGTCTTTGCAGGTGATGCTGGCTTTCGGCGCGACCGGTTCCAGGTGAACAAATTTGTCAAACTGCGCCAGCACCTGTGCGGTAGTTGTCTGGTAATACCTCAGGCGAGGCACAATTTTGGGGTAGGCCAGCACGCGTTCCAGTTCTTCGCGCATGGGCAGGGTGGCGATCCACCGGTGTTCGTCGTCAATCAACGCCTGTTTCAGCGAGCCGCAGGCGGCATCGTTGAAAACAAACGCGTCAAGAATGATGTTGGTGTCAAGAATCAAAGTTCTCACTTGCTTCTCATTTTCGCGCCGAGCCTTTGACCATGTCGAACTTGAAAAGGCGGCACTCAATGGGGCCATTCCACATGGGGACTTTGCGCGATTCCTTAAGGCGCATCTTGCCGGGCATTTTGAGGTCTGGCGTGAGCATCCAGGCGGTCCAGTTTGCGTAGTTTTTCTTCCAGTGGCTGGCCAGCTGGCTGAAAAACTCACCGCCATCCTCTGTCAGAGCGTGCTGGCGCGCGCCGGCATTGAAACGCTCTTCACCGGCCACACCCACGACGCCAATTCGCTCCTGGCCGGCAATGCCTGCCGCCTCAATCCGCTCGCCGTAGGGGGGGTTGAGCAACATGATGCCTGGTGCTTCGCAGGGCGGCAGGCGCTGCAGGGCGTCGCCGCCGCGAAACTCAATGCAATTGGCTACGCCTGCGCGCGCCGCATTGCGCTGTGCAAAATCCACCATGCGGTGAGCGACATCGCTGCCAAAAATAAGGCCGGGTCTGGGTTTCTCCAAAGCGCGGGACTGCTCCTTGATAGCGCTCCAAACGTGTTCCTGAAACGGAAGCATTTTTTCAAACGCAAATTGCCGCAATGAGCCGGGTGCAATCCGGCAGGCAATCTGGGCCGCTTCGATGGCGATGGTGCCACTGCCGCAACACGGGTCATACAGTGGAACCGCAACTTGGCCATCACCCAGGCTGTCGGCCCATCCACTGGCAGCGATCATTGCGGCTGCCAATGTTTCTTTGAGCGGCGCTTCGCCCTTGTCTTCGCGCCAGCCGCGTTTGAACAGTGGTTCGCCAGACGTGTCGATGTACAGCGACAGGTTGTCTGTGGTCAAGTGAGCATAAATGCGGATGTCAGGCCAGGTGGTATCCACGTCAGGCCGCACACCGCCGGTTTTGGCGCGAAAGCGGTCGCATACCGCGTCCTTGATCTTGAGGGCCGCAAAGTTCAGGGAAGTCAACGGGCTGTGTTGAGCGGTTACTTCGACCTTGATGCTCTGTCGCGGTGTAAACCAGATTTCCCAGGCGACCTCTGACGCGGCGCGGTACAGGTCCTGCTCATTGCGATAGCCGGTGAAGGAAAGCTGTACCAGCACGCGCTGCGCCAAACGGCTGTGCAGGTTCAGCAGCATGGCATCGCGCCAGGAACCGTTGAGCGCGACGCCGCCGCGCTGCTTCGCAACGCTATCGCCAGCCAATCCGGTCACGCGCTGCACTTCGGCAAGTAGGTAGTCCTCAACCCCGGCGGCGCAGGGCAAAAAAAGCTGGAGCTGGTTCATGGCGCGGGATTCAAAGAGTTTTCCTGAGGTTGGTTGGCGCTATGCGCAGCGCCTCCCGGTATTTGGCGACTGTGCGACGCGCGCATTCAATGCCCTGCTCCTTGAGCATGAGCGACAGCTGGCTGTCGCTCAGGGGCTTCTTCAACGATTCTGCGGCCACAAACTGCTGGATCAACGCCCGCACCGCGGTGCTGGACGCATTGCCGCCGGATTCGGTACCCAGGCCGGAGCCGAAAAAATACTTGAGCTCAAAGGTGCCAAATGGCGTGGACATGAACTTGGCAGTGGTCACGCGGCTGATGGTGGATTCATGCAGGCCAAGTTCGTCGGCGATCTCGCGCAACACCAGCGGGCGCATGGCCAGCGCACCATGGACGAAGAAGTTTTTCTGCCGCTCTACGATGGCCGTGCTGACCCGCAGGATTGTGTCAAAGCGTTGCTGGATATTCTTGATGAACCAGCGGGCTTCCTGCAGGCGCTGTTGCAGCGCTGCATGATTGGACGCATCGCGCCCGCCACTGCGGTGGCCTTTGAGCGCGTTGGCATAGATGTCATGCACCCGCAGGCGCGGCATCACATCCTGGTTGAGCTGAACCTTGAATTTTGAACCGGCACCATGACCCACCTTGACAACAAGCACGTCGGGCACCACCACGTTGCGCTCAACGTCTACAAAGCGCCGCCCTGGTTTTGGCTCCAGACGGCCAATCAGGGCAATGGCGTCGCGAATGTCGGAGTCGGTGCAGGCGCAAAGCTGGGTCAGGCGCTTGACATCCCGGCGCGCCAGGAAATCGATCGGCTGGGCACAGACGCGCAGTGCGATTGCAATGTTTCGCTCCTGGACCTCCGTGGATTCGAGGTGCAACCCGACTTCGTTCTGGTCAGCCAGCAGCCGCTGCATCGCGCGCAGTTGCAATGACAGACATTCACGCAGGTCGCGCGCACCAACACCTGCGGGCTCCAGGCTTTGCAACAACCCAAGTGCAACAGTGAAGTGGTGAACCAGGTCTTCGAGTTCCTGCGAATCTTCGGCTCCCGCCAGACTTTCGGCCAGCGCCGCAATTGTGTCGTCAAGGTAACCGTCGTCGTTCAGTGATTCAACCAGGAAACGCAAGGCAACCTGGTCTTCTTCACTCAGACGCAAACCCAACGCCTGGCGATGCAGAAAAGACTGGAGTGACTCCTGCTGGCGCGCAAGTTCAGTGGCATCGAGGTCGTCGTCACCGCCCAGGTTGTTGGCGTGGGCTTTGGCATCACCGCCCCATTCGCTGTCGTCCGGTGCCATCTCGACGGTGCCGTCACCCTCCCAGTTTTGTGTGTCCTCAGCGCTCAATGGGGTGGCGTCATCGCTGTTCTGTGCGCCTGGACCGGAATCACCTGCATACTCGGCACTAGCGGTTGGCCCACTTGATACCTCGGCCTCCCGGTCGTCTGCAGCGACCCGCGCATCGGAGTGCGTCAAACCGAAATCCTCGCGCGGCGCTTCATCCATCGAACGCTCAAGAAACGGGTTTTCATCCAGCATCTGGTCCACTTCCTGGCTCAGCTCGAGTGTCGACAGTTGCAGCAGCCGGATCGATTGCTGCAACTGGGGCGTCAGCGCCAGGTGCTGCGAAATGCGTAGCGACAGGCCTTGCTTCATGGTGCAGTGAAAAGCGTGGGTGGCAACATCACTACATCCGGAAGTGTTCGCCCAGGTAAACCCGGCGCACATCGGCGTTATTGACAATTTCGGACGGCGTTCCCTGGGCCAGCACATTGCCATCGTTGATGATGTAGGCGTGATCGCATATGCCCAGCGTCTCACGCACGTTGTGGTCGGTGATCAGCACACCGATGCCCCGATTTTTGAGGAATCCGATGATGCGCTGAATCTCGATCACTGCGATCGGGTCGATACCGGCAAACGGCTCGTCCAGCAAAATGAAGCGCGGCTGGGTTGCCAGTGCCCGGGCAATTTCTACCCGACGGCGTTCGCCGCCGGAAAGCGCCAGCGCCGATGAAGCCCGCAAGTGATCGACCCGCAGTTCCTGCAACAAACCTGACAGTCGCTTTTCAATCTCTGGTTTGTCCAGTGGCTGGCCGGCCTTGGGTCCGTCGGTGTAGTACTGCAATTCCAGCACGGCGCGCACGTTGTCTTCGACATTCAGTTTGCGAAAAATGGAGGCTTCCTGCGGCAGGTAACTGAGCCCCAGGCGCGCGCGCCGGTGAATGGGCATGTGCTCGACCGAGTTGCCGTCGATCGTGATGTCGCCGCCGCTGGAGCGCACCAACCCGACGATCATGTAAAAGGAGGTGGTTTTGCCCGCCCCGTTCGGGCCGAGCAGGCCGACAATTTCGCCTTTCCTGACGACCAAAGAGACATTCTTGACCACCTCACGGCTGCCATAGAACTTTTTCAACCCAATGGCTTCGAGCCGACTCCCGGATGCGTCTGGTGAAGCGTTGCCGGCACCGGAACGAACAACGACAGCATCCGTCACTTTTTCTCGCTGCCGGTCAAGGGGCTGCCTGGGTTGCCCAAGGCCGGGCTTGGCCGAAGTCCGGGTAAGGACTGCTGCACGGTGCCCGGACGTGCCGAAGACGGCGTTGCCGGCGACGAAGGTGCATCGGCGGGATCTGGTTTGGGCGTCAGGACGGCGCGAACCCGCCCACCTGCTGCTGCTGGAGAGCCGCGTGTCGTACCGCCATCGACCGTGAACACATCCACGGTGTTGTCGTAAATGATGGTGCCGCCGGTCATTTCATCGTTGAGCACGGCGCCTTTGAAGCGTCGCAACTGCGCGCGATTGACAAATTTGACGGTGTCAGCGCGGCCGTTGTACTCAATCAGTTCGCCTTCACCCTCTATGAACTCATCCACGCCATCGCGCTTCTGCCTGAAAAAGGCAAGTTTTCCGGGCTCGGCAGTGACCAGGCCAAATTGGTAACCTTCAGGGTCCTGGCGCACGTCCAGGCGACCTCCCCGAATCAGGATAGTCCCCTTGCTCAACACGACGCGGCCAGTGAAAACACTGGTTTGTTTTTGATCGTCATAGCGCAGTGCATCGGCTTCGATATTCATGGGCTTGTTTCGGTCAGCCTTTTCAGCAACGGCCGAGCCTGTTGCGAAAACGCAAACTGCGACCACGCCAAGTCGACAAATCGAACGTTGGAGCTTGCGACTAGCGGGGGTTTTCATAAAGGCACGAATCTTGCTGGACATGTGTTTTCCATTGTAGCGGCCTGACCTGTTTGAAAACACCGCGCGCACGTAAAAAAGCCCGCGTTGCGCGGGCTTCTCGACGCTGGCATGTGCCTATTTGCCTGTGCGCACAACGGACACCAGGAAATCAGTAATCAGCAATCCACGGTCCATGTTTTGGGCCAAGGTGCCATCGGTATAAAACCGGCCGGCAATTCCCAGTGCTGGGACGCCTTCCACCTTGTACGTGTTTTGCAACTGAGTCGCCCGTGTGGCCTTGGTGGACACGGTGAACGAGTTGTATTGCTCCAGGAACTTGGCTTTATCGACCCCTTGCTTGGCAACCCAGTCGGCAATGGCATCGCTTTTGTTCAGTTGCTGCTTCTCACCGTGTATCGCGGTAAAAATCTTGTTATGCAGCTTTTCTGTCAAGCCCATCGCTTCAATCGCGTAGAAGAGGCGCTGTTGCGGGACAAAGTCGTCACGAAAACTGACTGGAACCCGCCGAATCGCCACATCTTTGGGCAGGCGTTTGATCCAGGCATCCAGGGCAGGTTCGAACGCATTGCAGTGCGGGCAGTTGTACCAAAAGAACTCCACCACTTCGATTTTGCCCGCAGGCGCTTCGACCGGCGCACGCTTTTCCAGCACCAGATAATCCACGCCGGGCTCAGGGCGTTTGAGTGTTGCCTGGGCCAGCGCGTCAGACATCGACAAGGCCGAAGCCGCTGCGGCTGCGCCAAAAGCCACTGAAAAATCTCTACGCTTCATCTTCGGTTTCTCCTAAACAATCATTTATGTGGCTTTTCGAGCGCCGGCAGGCCCAAAAAGTTCACCTTTGCACCCGCACCAGGGCCGTATCCAGCCCCGTGGCATCGAGCCTTTCCTTGGTTTTGTCGGCATCGTCCTTTTTCTCGAACGGACCAACCCGCACCCTGAATATTGCCCGTCCCGACTGTTCCCGTTCGGTCACTCTGGCTTCAACGCCCGCCAAAGACAGCTTGGCTCGTTGGGTTTCAGCGTCTTCAGCGTTGCGGTAGGCACCGACCTGAACAAAATATACAAACGGTTCAGCACCGGAACTGGATGACTTGGCGCGAGCAAGATCGCCCAAAGGGTCAGCTGACCCTGCGGGCTTGGCGTCGGCTTTGGCGTCAGGCTTCGGGGGTTCTGTTTTGGTTGGCTCGGGCTTGGTGGCGGTGCCGGGTCCGCCAGCAACGGCTGGTGCGACGGGCACCGGAGCTCCCGCCACGGGTGCAGACGGTGGTGCAGGTGGTGTTGCAGTGGCTTTGGCCGGATTTTTGCCGTAGAGCGGGGCGTTGGGGTCCCAGTTCTTGTTCTTTTGCGCCTCAACGGCATCCTGGTCGGGCGAGCGGGATTGCCCTTTGTTGACAAATGGGCTTGGAACCTTTGCGACGTAGACGGCCACGGCAAGTGCCACGCCCAGTCCAAATACCACGCCAATAATGAAACCCAAAATAGTTCCACCGAGCTCACGTTTCATGCGCTGCCTTGTTGTCTTGTTCAAATTCAAAATCATCGGGATTGCCATTGGCTGAAAGGCTACATTTTCGAAGGCGCGCTCACACCCAGCACCGCCAGGCCATTGTGCAACACCTGCGCGGTCGCAGCCACCAGCGCCAGGCGGGCCTTTTTTACCAGTTCGTCATCGACCAGGATTCGTTCTGCATCGTAATAGCTATGGTAGGCCGCGCTAAGTTCACGCAGGTAGAAGGTGACGTCATGCGGTGAAAAATCAACTGCCGCGGAACTCAGCATGTCCGGGTATTTGGCCAGCAGCAGCATCAAACCCATCGCCTGCGGGCTTTGCAATGCGGACAAATCGGCCGAAACGAGCTTGTGCACATCGCCTCCCCAGGCTGCCAGCACCGAACAGATTCGCGCATGCGCATACTGCACGTAATAAACCGGGTTGTCGTTGTTTTTGGACAGCGCCAGGTCAATGTCAAACACGTATTCGGTGTCAGGCTTGCGGCTTAACAGAAAGAAGCGGACCGCGTCCTTGCTGGTCCATTCGATCAGGTCGCGCAGCGTGACATAGCTGCCTGCACGTTTTGAGATTTTGACTTCTTCGCCACCCCGCATGACGCGCACCATGGTGTGCAGTACATAGTCGGGAAAGCCAACCGGAATACCCATGCCCACAGCCTGCAAGCCTGCGCGTACACGGGAAATCGTGCCGTGGTGGTCAGTGCCCTGAATGTTGACGACCTTGTCAAACCCGCGCCCGAACTTGCTGATGTGGTAGGCCACGTCGGGCACAAAATAGGTAAATGTGCCGTCGCGCTTTCTCATCACGCGGTCTTTGTCGTCGCCGTAATCGGTGGACTTGAGCCACAGCGCACCGTCAAGCTCGTAAGTCTTCCCGGCGGCGACCAGTTTCTGGACGGTGTCAGCCACCCGGTTGCTGGTATACAGGCTGCTTTCAAGGTAATAGTTGTCAAACTTGACTGAAAACGCCTTCAAATCAAGGTCCTGCTCATGGCGAAGGTAGGCCACCGCAAACTGGCGGATATCGTCCAGGTCGTTGACGTCGCCGCCCGCCGTGTACTGGCGGTCGTCAGAGCTGACCGTCTTTTTTGCCAGAAAATCCTCTGCAATATCGCCAATGTAGTCGCCGTTATAGGCGTTGGCGTTCTCGCCGCTGGGCCATTGCGAGTCGCCCGGCTTGAAACCCATCGCCCGCAGCTGTGTGCTGGTGGCCAGGGTGCCAATCTGAACACCTGCGTCGTTGTAATAGAACTCGCGGTAGACATCCCAGCCCTGGGTTTGGTACAAGTTGCAGATGGCGTCGCCCAAGGCCGCCTGGCGCCCATGGCCCACATGCAGGGGCCCCGTCGGGTTGGCAGACACAAACTCCACCATCAAACGTTTGCCGTGCATCTGCTGGCTGCCAAACCGGTTGCCCTGCGTCAGGACTTCCTGGACGATTTGCTGTTTTGCAGTGGCTTTTAGCCTGATATTGAGAAACCCCGGCCCGGCAATGTCGATGGCCTCGACCCAGCGTTGGTAGGGTGCCGTCGCCAGCAGCGCCAGCTTCAAATTTTCGGCCAGTTGACGCGGGGCAAGCTTCAGGGGTTTGGCAAGTTGCATGGCGGCCGTGGTTGCGAAATCGCCGTGCGCCGCGACCTTGGGCGACTCAAATACCGCCCTGGCGCGCGCTCCCACCGGGTCTTCAGGAACGAGGGTCGCCAAAACAGCGCCGAGCGCTTCCAGCAGTTCATTTTTTGCAGTCAACATGCCCCGATTTTACGGGGCCGGCACTTGCAGCCCTTGCGCCCGCAATTTCAATGCGCAGCCGACCGCCAGAATCCGGGCTGCCCAAAATTGGATTTCAGAAAGTCAATCCAGAGCCGCACCCGCACTGGAAGGTGCTTGGCGTGGGGAAACAGTGCGTAGATCCCGTTGGGTGGCGCGGCAAAATCTTCCAGCACTGCCACCAGCGAACCGGCAGCAATCTCCGCTTCAACTTCCCAGGTGCTGCGCCAGGCAATTCCATAACCTGCCAGGCACCAGTCGTGCAACACCTGCCCGTCGGAGCAATCGAGTGGGCCCCCTGGCTTGAGGTGAACCACGTCGCCTGCGCTGCCAGTTGCTGACGCTGTGCGGGCGTTTGCCACAAAGGCCCAGCCGCGGGCCTGGGAAGCGTCACTCGAAAGTGTCAGGCAGTCAAACTTTGACAAGTCATGGGGATGCAGCGGCGTGCCGTGCTGCTTCAGGTACTGCGGCGTGGCCACACAAAGGCGCCGGTTGTCGGCCAGGCGCACACTGACCAGGGACGAATCGGGCAAGTCACCCACGCGCACCGCGCAGTCAAACCCCTCGGCGGCGATATCGACCACGCGGTCGCTCAGGTTGAGCGAGATGGCCAGGTCTGCGTGCAGCGCGCGGAACTGGGGAACCAGGGGCGCCACATGGCGCCTGCCAAAGCCAGCCGGTGCCGTCACACGCAGGTGCCCACTGGCCCGCGCCCCGCCGGCACTGACGCTGGCTTCGGCGTTGGCAAAGTCGGTCAACAGCCGCTGGCAGTCCTCCAGGTAGGCGCTGCCTTCATGGGTGAGCGAAATGCGCCGTGTGGTGCGCACCAGCAGCTTGACGCCCAAGTATTCCTCCAATGCATCCAGTCTGCGCCCCATGATGGCCGGCGCCACGCCCTCTGCATTGGCGGCTGCGGTGAGGCTGCCGCGGGTCGCAACTGACACAAACGATTCGATGGCTTTGAGTTTGTCCATTGCGCCCAATTATGCGATGGACTGCTTTATGCTTTGACCGCGACTGGGGTTGAACGGGTGACTATTTACTACAATTGTAGTAAAATTAACTGATCGAGTACTCAAAACGCAGTATTTCTGAAAAAAGTTGACTAAATATGCTACTAGCCCTCGTGCTATATAAATAGTTAGCTATTATTTTTGATAGTCCTGAGCAAGCAAGCCAATCAATAGACGAGTGTTGCGACGTCGCGCAATTCCTGCGGCGTTGCGCTGGGCAAGCCAAAAAATTCCAGATAAGCCGGAATCTGCTCAAAAAGCATGTCGGTGCCAACCTGCACCCGGCAGCCGCGCGCCTTGGCAGCGGCAAGAAACGCCGTCATTTCAGTTTTCATGACCACTTCGCCCACGAAGGTCTGTGCATCAATGCGCGACACATCCATGGGCATGGCATCACCCGGGTTCATCCCCAGTGGCGTGCCGTTGACAACCAAATCAAATCCTGCCGGGTCGTTGGACCCAGCGTTGACCTGCATTCGCGGGTAATGCTGAAGCAGGCGCGCAGCCAGACCGTCCGCAGAAGCCGGATTGACGTCAAACAAACCCAGGCGCGCCACTCCTGCCGCTGCAAGCGATGCGGCAATAGCGCAGCCAACGCCACCACTGCCCACCACCAGGGCGCTTGCGCCTTTCAGTTTCAAGCCCTTGCGCAACACGCCGCGCACGAAACCCTCGCCATCGAACATGTCGCCCTGCAACTGGCCCTTGGGTCCAACACGCACCGCGTTGCAGGCACCGGCAATGGCTGCAGTCGGAAGCACCTCGTCCAGCAAATCCATGGTGCTGACCTTGTGCGGCATGGTGATCAGGGCCCCGCGCAGATTGGTGAGCCTGAAGACCGACTTCAAGAACACCGGAAAATCCTGCGGCTTGCATCCCATCGGTACGACAACGGCGTTGACCCCGGCCTTCGCAAACCAGGGGTTGTAGATCATTGGTGCCTTGAAGCTGTGGGTGGGAAACCCGATGTGGGCGATGAGTTCGGTATGGCCGTTGATGGTGCCTACCGTCGTTGCCGTTCCACTCATCTTTTTCTGGCCTTGGCGGCGCTGAGGCCTGCGCGCAGTGCAAGCAGATAGCTGTCAGCGCCAAAGCCGCAAATCTGCCCGGTGACGATTTCGCCAAATACCGAGTGGTGGCGGAATTCTTCGCGGGCGTGGATGTTGGACATGTGCACTTCCACAATCGGGCAGGTCAGAATCGCCAGCGCGTCGCGGATGCCATAGCTGTAGTGCGTCCAGGCGCCGGCGTTGAGCAAGACCGCGCCGACGCCGTCGGTGAAGCCCCGATGAATACGTTCGCACATCTCGCCTTCCGAATTGGTCTGAAAATGTTCGACTTCAACACCCAGCTCTTTGCCCAGCGCCACCAGGCTGTCGTTGATTTCGTCCAGCGTGATGGTGCCGTATTGCGCCGGGTCACGTTTGCCGAACATGTTGTGGTTGATGCCGTGCAGCATGAGGATTTTCATGGTGGATTCCTGTTGAATTCAAAGTGGGCGCGCGCAACCCGGTGAAAAGTCTGCCCACAGGCATGGGTCGGCGCGCCTGGCAAAGCTTATTTGCGCATCTTGGCCAGCTCGGCCATCACTTCATTGACGGTGGTCTCGCCCACGTTGGCGCTGAACTGTGCGATCACCGGCTTCATCTTGTCACGCAGTTTGGTGACTTCGGCCGGCGAAAACTGGGTCACGGTCATGCCGTTTTTCTTGAGCAGTTCCAGATTGGCGTTGACAGCGGCGCGGCCTTCCTTCCGCTGGACGATGGCGGCTTCGTCGGCGGCGTCATCGAGCAGCTTTTTCTCGGCAGCGCTCAGGGTGTCCCAGATCTTTTTGCTGAACAGCACGGTTTGCGGGTTGTATTGGTGGTTGGTGATGGCAATGAACTTCTGGACTTCCCAGAACTTGTTGGCGGCGATCACACTGATCGGGTTTTCCTGGCCGTCGATTGCTTTTTGCTCCAGGCCGCCATACACCTCGGGGAAGGGCAACGGCGTTGGATTGGCGCCCAGGGCCTTGACCCAAGCGACGTTGATCGGGTTGGGAATCACACGCAGTTTGAGTCCTTCAATGTCTTCCACCTTGTTCAGCGGACGCTTGCTGTTGGTCATTTGGCGATAGCCGAGTTCCCAGTACGACAGGCCAATGATGCCTTTTTCTTCCAGTTTGGCGTGCAGCTTTTTGCCCACTGGGCCATCAACCAGCGCGTCGGATTCCTTCTCGTTGGCGAACAGGAAGGGGAAGTCAAAAATTGCCAGTTCTTTGGCCTCCGACGCCAAGATACCGGTGTTCATGACGGCCATTTCAAGCGTACCGCCCTTGATCGACGACACATTGGCCTGGTCACTGCCCAACACACCGTTCAGGAAGAGGTTGACCTTGATCTTGCCACCGGATTTGGCGGCAACCAGCTCAACAAACTTCTTCATGCCGACCACGGCCGGGTGGCCCTCAGGCGCGTTGGCTGCAAACTTAAAGGTGTGTTCCTTGATGTCCTGTGCACAGGCGGCGCCGAATGCGGCAATGGCCGCTGCGGCGGCGATGGATTTGAGTAACAGACGTTTCATGGAGTCTCCAGATAATGATAGTTTGACAGTACAGGTAGTAAAACGCGGCAGGTGGCGTACCAAATCACTTGCCTTGTTGAATGCCCCAACGGTTCAACCGCCAGCCGCGATGACCGGGTAACCGTGGACAGTGAAAGAAACGGGCGAGAACAAAATCATCAATAAAACCATCGCGCGGGGACCATCACAAGCGAAGGGAAGGCGACCATCAGGAACATGATGGCAAACTGCGCAATCATGAATGGGACGACCCCTTTGGTGACCTCGTCCATTCCAATCTTGCCGACTCCCGCTACAGCATTGAGCACGGTGCCGACGGGGGGTGTGATCAGGCCGATCGCGTTGTTGATGATGAACAACACGCCAAAATAGACCGGGTCAATGCCAGCGGCTTTGACCACTGGCATCAGCACAGGGGTCAGCAGCAAAATGGTCGGCGTCATATCCAGCGCCGTGCCCACTACCATGGTCAGCACCATGATGGCCAGCATCAGAAGGCGGGGGCTGTCCAGCAGCGGCTGCAGCAGCGCCACTACCTGGGCTGGCAGGTTAGCCACCGTAATAAGCCAGGCCGACACCATCGCCGCTGCGACCAGAAACATCACCACAGCGCAGGTAGTGGCGGCTGAAATGAACAGCGGCACCAGTTTTTTGAAGTTGAGCTCGCCGTAAACAAAAACCGAAATGACCAGGGCATAAACAGCGGCCACCACAGCCGCTTCGGTCGGTGTAAAGACGCCAAACTTGAGGCCGAACACGATGATGAAGGGCAGCACCAGCGCCCAGGTGGCCTGCCGGAGGGCGATCATTACCTCGGCGGCGCTTTTGCGCGGCGGCGGCGCTACCACCTCCTTGCGCACCAGCCACCACCAGGTGCCCCAGAGTGATGCCGCCAGCAACAGGCCGGGGACGATGCCGGCCATGAACAGCTTGGAGATGGAGACGCCTCCTGAGACGCCAAAAATCACGAATCCGATGCTTGGCGGAATGATGGGTGCAATGATGCCGGCCGAGGCGATCAACCCCGCCGAGCGCGCCCGGTCGTGCCCTGCGGCCACCATCATCGGGAGCAGCAGCGCAGTGAGCGCCGCTGCGTCGGCCACGGCCGAACCTGAAAGCGACGCCATGATGACGGCCGCAATGATCGTCACGTAGCCCAGCCCGCCCTTGACGTGGCCGACCAGCGCCATCGCAAAATTGACGATGCGTCTGGACAGGCCCCCAGCGTTCATGATCTCGCCGGCCAGCATGAAAAACGGCACCGCAAGCAATGGGAAGCTGTTGGCGCCTTCAATCACGTTTTGCGCCAGGATTTGGGCGTCAAACATGTTCATGTGCCACATCAGCGCAGCACCACACAGCAACAGGGAAAAGGCAATCGGCACGCCCAGCGCCATGGCCGCAAACAGGGAGCCCAAAAAGATCGCGATGGTCATGTGTCCCTTTTGTGTTCTGTATTCTTAATGGGCCGGGCCGTTGCTCGCGTGGGGCGCTTCTTCGGATTCCTGCATCAGGATCAAGTGGTCGTCATCGATCTTGCCGGACAGCAGCCGCCATAAATCACTCAACAGAACCAGGCTGGCCAAAACAGAAAACACCATGCCAGAGGCATAGAAATAGCTCATTGACACTTCCATCACGGCGCTGGTGGAAGTCCAGTTGACGACCGACTGGTCGTAGGAGCCCTTGAAGATCAACCAAACGCAAAACAGCATCAGCAACAGGGAAATTCCCATGCAGATCCGCTTGCCGGCGGGGCCCAGCTTGCCGACCAGCATGTCCGTGCCCAGATGGCCGTTGGCGCGCAGGGCCACCACCGCACCCAAAAACGTCAGCCAGACAAACAGCCAGCGCGACAGCTCCTCGGACAGGGTGAAGCCCGAATTCAAGGCATAGCGCATGAAGACGTTACCAAACACCAGTGCCACCATCAGCGCGAGCATGGCAGCGATCACGTAGCCGATGAGTTTGCAGTAGGCGTCGATGAATTTTTCGAACATGGATCTGTCTCCGGGAAATATCTTCGTCACGTAATGTACTAACTAGTTAGTTTTAACAAATCAGTAAAAACCCTTAGATCGTCGCTGTGGCAACATTTTTTTCTTGGTTACGAATGCTATTTCCGGACAAAGCGCACCACCATTTCAATGATGCTGTCGCGTCGCGCCGTGAGCGCCTTGGCGGTTTGGGTGTCTCTTTTGAAAATCAGGCCAAAGGTGTGTTGGTTGGAGACGTTGAAAAACGTCAATGCCGAAATTGACTTGTGGATGTCCACCGGGTCGAGCTGGGCGCGGAAAACCCCGTCCTTGACGCCGCGCTCGTAAAGTTTGCGGATGGCGTCGATGGCCGGCACATTGAGCTGCTGGATGATCTTGCTCTGGCGCAGGAATTCGCCGCGCTGCATGTTCTCGCTCATCACCAGGCGGATGTAAGCCTCGTTCCCATGGTGGTGGTCAAAGGTGAAGCCCACCAGCTTGCGCAAGGCGTCCTCGGGTGGCATGTCTTCCAGATGCAATTGCGCTTCGATGGTACGCATCTCGCGGTAAGACTCCTCCAAAACCGCCAAATACAATCCCTCCTTGCTACCAAAGTAGTAGTAGATCATGCGTTTGCTGGTTTTCGTCGCCGCTGCGATTTCGTCGATTCGCGCACCGGCCAGCCCTTTTTCGCTGAATTCCACGTGGGCCACCGCCAGGATGCCGGCCATGGTGCGCGCCGGGTCGTTGGTGCGCGCAACCGTCTTGGCGGGAGACTTGCGTAAATGTACTAACTGGTTCATTCACGAAGTATAGGCGTCAACCCACCGCCGTCAAAGCCGGGTAAACACGCAGGTCGGGGGATCTCAGGTGAATCGAACCCCGAGGGAGCCCAGCGGCCCAAAGTCGGCGGCGATCACGTCCCCCGCCACAATGTTGATGGGCCGCGTGAACGAGCCCGACAACACGATCTGACCCTTTTTCAAGCCGCCGCCGTGCTCGGCAAGCTTGTTGACCAGCCAGGCCATGCCGGCGGCCGGGTGGCCCATGACAGCGGCAGAAACGCCACTTTCTTCGATGACGCCGTTTTTGGACAAGGTGGCACCGACCCAGCGGATGTCCACGTCAAAAGGCCGCACCAGCCGCCCGCCGGTGATGATGGCGCCGGCCGCAGCGTTGTCGGCAATGGTGTCAACGATCTGGCGCGGCACCTGGGTGCGGTAGGCGATCAGTTCCAGCGCAGGCGTGATGAACTCGGTGGCGCGCATCACGTCGGCCACGCTGCAGCCTGCGCCGCTCAAATCCTCCCCCATGATGAAGGCCAGCTCGACTTCGAGGCGCGGGTTGACATACCGCGCGGTTTCAATCTGCGCGCCGTCGTGGATCAGCATGTCGTCGGTCAGGAAGCCGTAGTCCGGCTCGGTGAAGTTCCTTGCCATTTGCATGGCTCGCGAGGTCAAGCCGATCTTGCGGCCAACGAGGCGCGCGCCGTCTTTGACGCGTTTGTCCAGCCACATTTGCTGGATGGCGTACGCGTCGGCCAGCTCGATGCCTTCGTAGGTCTTGCTCAGCTGGGGGATGATGCTGCGGCCTTGGTCGGCCTGGTGGAGGCTGTCGGCGGCTTGTTGGCGGGTTTTTTTGTTCAGCATGGGGTCTCCAGGAGCAGGGCCTAGTTGGGTCGGTTCGGGTTATTTGATCGGCGCACGCGGCAGGGTCGATTCGCCAGCTTCCAATTTGAAAACGAAATCCAGGCTGAACCAGGGTGTGGTCACCGCCGGCTGGCCCGCGGGCGGCTCGTCATGGCGCACAAACTGCCCGGTGAGTGTTTCCGTCACACCGAATTGCACATCGGTGGCGAGGTTCGGGTCGTCGTGGGCGTACACCTGAGAGATCAGCGTTTTGAAGCCGGGCTTGACCACCAGTGCGTGGACGTGGGCTGGCCGCATGGCGTGGCGCTGTTGCGCCTTGAGCATCGGCCCGACCACACCGTCGGTCGGGATCGGGTAACCCACGGGCTTGATGCTCCAGAAATCGAAACA
>JANMCB010000163.1:0-4766 GCA_031360805.1 Rhodoferax sp. | reverse complement strand
TTTCGTCGGTCATGGCTAACTGTTCTCGCAAATTTCACTGATTTCACAAACGCTTGAATGACTAAACCCCCGTAGGCTGGGGGTTTCTGGTCAGAAGATTCGGCGGGTACCGGCCTCAAATCCGCATCGGCATCACAACGTATTTGAAGGTTGGGTTGTCTGGAATCGTCAGCAGTGCAGAGCTGTTGGAATCCGACAATTCAATGCGCACCATCTCCTGCGTCATGTTGGTCAGCGCATCGATCAGGTAAGTCACGTTGAAGCCAATTTCGATGCTGTCGCCGGCGTAATCAATATCGAGCTCATCCACAGCCTCTTCCTGCTCGGCATTGTTGGACGCCACGCGCAAGGTGCCGGGATCAATGTTCAGACGCACACCCTTGAACTTGTCACTGGTGAGGATCGCCGTACGCTGCAACGACGCCAGCAAAGCCGCACGCCCCAGGCTGATGATGTTCTTGTGGTTTTTCGGAATGACGCGGTTGTAGTCCGGAAACTTGCCTTCGACCAGCTTGGTCACAAACTCCATGCCGCCAAAACTGAACTTGGCCTGGTTGTTGGCAAACTGCATCTCGATGGCGCCGTCTGCATCACTGAGCAGGCGCTGCATCTCGATCACGGTCTTGCGCGGCAATATGACTTCCTGGCGCGGAACCTCGACATCCAGCATGGCCGATGCAAACGCCAGCCGGTGACCATCGGTGGCCACCAAGCTCAATTGCTTGCCTTCTGCGACGAACAGAATGCCGTTGAGGTAGTAGCGAATGTCATGCACCGCCATGGCAAACGACACCTGGCTGAGCAAATCTTTCAGCGTCTTTTGCGGCACGCTGAAAACCGGCCCGAAGCTGGCCGATTCCTGCACCAGCGGGAAATCTTCGGCAGGCATGGTCTGCAAGGTGAACTTGCTCTTGCCGCCTTTGAGAATCACCTTGGCAGCACTGGACTCCAGCGACACGGTCTGGTCGCCCGGCATGGTGCGAAGAATGTCGATCAACTTGCGCGCACCCACCGTCGTGGTGAAACTGCCGCTGTCGCCGTCCAGCTCGGCCGAGGTTCGAATCTGAATCTCAAGGTCGCTGGTGGTGAATTGAATCGATGAACCGGCTTTTCGAATCAGCACATTGGCCAGGATGGGCAAGGTGTGCCGCCGCTCAACGATACCTGCAACCGATTGCAAAACCGATAGCACTTTGTCTTGTGTTGCCTTCAGGACGATCATGTCAACCTCTTCTATATTTTCTTTAATTAAAACTAGTAGTAGTAGATAAGGGGAGCACTTTTCTGTGCATAGCGCCATTTTCCCCTTTTTTATCAAGCACTTGGATGATTTTGAATGCTGTGCACAATAGTGATTCGTGGTGTGAGTTCAAAATGAATAACTTTCGGAAAAACGACATCGCTGTGGATAACTCGCTTTTACCAAGGGTTTTTTCCCCAGGGTTATGAACAGTGGGGTTGGCCAGCGCAGAAGCATGTTTTGCAGGGTCAAAATTAACACGGTCAACCCTTTAGAGTCTGTTCAAGAACGTGAAGCTGCTGGTTCAACTCTGTCAGTTGCTGGCGCTCTCCACCAATTTTCCGCACGGCATGCAATACGGTGGTGTGGTCCCGGCCGCCGAAGAGTTCTCCAATCTCGGGCAGGCTTTTCTGTGTCAGTTCTTTGGCAAGGTACATCGCAATCTGGCGAGGCCGTGCAATGCTCGCTGGGCGCTTCTTGGAATACATGTCAGCGACTTTGATTTTGTAATAGTCGGCCACCGTCTTCTGGATGTTCTCAACCGAAATCTGCCGGTTCTGGATCGATAGCAGGTCACGCAGCGCTTCCCGCGCAAGTTGAATCGATATTTCCTTCAGATTGAAGCGGGAATAGGCAAGTATTTTCCTCAGCGCCCCCTCGAGTTCACGCACGTTGGAGCGAACATTTTTGGCCACAAAGAACGCCACCTCTTCGGGCATTTCCGTGCCTTCGGCGCGTGCCTTGTTGATCAGGATGGCGACACGCATCTCTAGTTCCGGCGGTTCAATGGCAACCGTCAGGCCGGAGTCAAATCTGGACACCAGGCGCTCATGAATGTCGGTCAAACCCTTTGGATAGGTGTCGCTGGTCATCACGATGTGGGACTTTTTTGCCAGCAGCGCTTCGAACGCGTTGAAGAACTCTTCCTGCGTGCGCTCCTTGTTTGCAAAAAACTGAACATCATCAATCAGCAAAAGGTCCAGTGAGTGGTAGCGGTCCTTGAACTCATCAAAAGTCTTGCGTTGGTAGGCCTTGACCACGTCGGAAACAAACTGCTCGGCATGAATGTAAAGGACTTTGCTGGACGGTTTGTCCTGAAGCAGCTTGTTGCCGACGGCATGCATTAAATGTGTTTTGCCCAGGCCAACGCCACCATAGATAAAGAGCGGGTTGTACAAATGCCCGGGCGTACTTGACACGTGCATGGCGGCTGCGCGTGCCATGCGGTTGGCGGTCCCTTCGACCAGGTTGTCGAAGTTCAAGGCCGTGTTCAGGCGATTTTTGGGACCACCTTGAGACCTTTCCTCGCCCAGCTCGGCAGGTTCCTCTATGGCATTGGGCTCAACAGGCCGGGATGTAGAGTATGAACGGACGCCACCTTCTCTGGGAGCGAGTACTAACTCAACGGCGATCGGTTGACCGTAAATTTTTTCAAGCAGGGCAGAAATTTTGCCGCCGTATTGCGCGCGAATCCAATCCAGCTTGAATCGGTTGGCAACCAATATGGTGACTTTGGACAGATCATCAGTGACCAGGGCCGAGAGCGGTTTAATCCAGGTGTTGAATTGTTGTTCCGGCAACTCCATGGCCAGCTGGTCCACGCAGGTCTGCCAAAGGCTCTGGCCCGCAACCGAGCCGCCAGGTCCCGCCTCGCTATTGCCTTGTCTCTCAATCATGGATGCGTCAAATTCTGTGGATAGTTTTATTTTGGGCGCCTGAAAAGTATAACTTATCAAGCCCTTATCCACAATCTGCCATGCAGTTTGTCTGGGTAGACAGGCGGTTCATGCGTTTCACGCAGTGCTCAAAGCAAGGTGTTGCTGTGATTGAAGAAATTTGCGATAATGGAGGGCTGGGCTCAATTTGCCTGAACTTGTTTACTGGACTTGAAAATGAAACGCACCTACCAACCCTCCAAAATTCGCCGCGCCCGTACGCACGGTTTTCTCGTTCGCATGAAGACTCGGGGTGGTCGTGCCGTGATCAATGCGCGCCGCGCAAAAGGCCGTAAGCGCCTGGCAGTCTGATCCTGGCCGAGGTTGTTGCCGGCTTCACGGGTTGCTTTCATATTTTGGCGGGCAGCTGACATCAGGTGAGGCCCCAGCTGCGATAGGGGTTAGACGACGTGCAGCGACTGAAAACGCGATCCCAGTTCCAGGCCGTTTTGGCGGGAATTACTGTGGCACGAACACCGCACTTTGCGCTGCATCGCCTGGTGCCTGATTCAGCGGCGCTGGAACCGGGCACCGTGCAGCCGTCACTGGTGTCTGAAACCGCCAGTATTGCCGCAAGCGCCAGTGCGTTTCAGGTGACCAGCGCCTGGATTGGCGCATTGGTGCCCAAGCGATGGGCCAAACGGGCCGTGACGCGGAACATGATCAAGCGGCAGATCTACACCATGACCCAAAACAAAGAACCGGCACCAATGGTCGCCGCCCATGTCGTTCGCCTCAGGGCAGGATTTGGCTTGGCTCAGTACCCAAGCGCCACATCAATGGCTCTCAAAGTTGCGGTTCGTCTTGAGCTTGAGCAGCTGTTTGCACGAGCAAGCCTGGTGCCGGCAATGCAACGCGTCACCCCATCAAACGGCTTCTCAGCGCCATGATGAAAGGTTTCCTGCTCGCGCTGGTAAAAGGTTATCGACTGTTGCTAAGCCCGTGGCTGGGCTCGGCGTGCAGGTTTGAGCCCAGCTGTTCGGCTTACAGCCTTCAGGTGCTTGAGCGGCATGGCGCGGTTGGTGGCGGTTACCTAACCTTGTGCCGGTTGGCGCGCTGCCACCCTTGGTGTCAGGGCGGACACGACCCGGCTCCCCTTGAAATGCCGCGCCTGTTGACTCGGCTGATCCCCTCAAACTCTCAAAAGAATTCTTCATGAACGATATTCGGCGCACCATTTTGTGGGTGATTTTCGGTTTTTCCATGGTCATGCTGTGGGACCAGTGGCAGGTGTACAACGGGCACAAGGCCACGTTTTTCCCAAGCCCCGCCAAAACTGTCGCGCAGACTGGCGCTCCCGCCGCGTCTGGCACCGCCGATTCGGGCGTCCCTGTCGTGGGCGTTGCTTCGGCGCCCACAGGCAGTGCCAATCCGGCGCTGGTGCCTGGTGCTGCGCAGGGGGCTGTTGCGGCGGCATTGCCCCGAGAGAGGCTGGCGGTTTCCACGGATGTACTCAACATCATGTTTGACACGGAAGGGGGCTCGATAGTCCGCACCGAATTCGTCAAGCATATCGATATGGCCGACAAGGCCAGGAAATTTGTCCTCCTTGAGGAAAGCAAGGACCGCACGTATCTGGCGCAGACGGGTTTGATCGCCGGCGCCGGTGGTGGCGGGTATCCAACGCACAAAACCGTCATGGTCGCTGTGCCTGGAGACCGCACGTTGAAGGACGGTGCCAACGACTTGAGCGTGAAGTTTGAATCGCCCGAGCAAGGCGGCGTCAAGCTGGTCAAGACCTATACGCTGACCCGAGGCTCCTATGCGGTTGCGGTTCGACATGAGGTCGTGAACACGGGCACGGCGGCCGT
>JANMCB010000159.1:0-17424 GCA_031360805.1 Rhodoferax sp. | reverse complement strand
ACTTCGCGAACAGAGAGCTCAGATCGGCGAAGGACTTGAACTCCAGCGCGTTGCCGCTTGGGTCCAGCAAGAACATCGTCGCCTGCTCGCCCACTTCGCCTTTGAAGCGAATGTAGGGCTTGATGATGAATTCGGTGCCTGACGCCGTCAACTTGTCGGCCAGCGCCTGCCACTGGGCAATCGGCAGCACGGCGCCAAAATGCGGCACCGGAACATCATGGCCGTCTACTGCATTGGTTGGGCGGCGCGCAGCGGCACCTTCAACCAGGTGGCAAACAATCTGGTGGCCGTAAAAGTTGAAGTCGATCCACTCGTCTGAGCTGCGACCCTCCGGGCAGCCCATCAGTTCGCCATAAAAATGGCGCGAGGCAGCGAGGTCATGAACCGGGAACGCCAGGTGAAATGGGGGCAGGCTTTGGGTCGCAGGAGTGGTTTTGGTAGCAGTAGTGGTCATGGGGCAGCTGTAAGTTAGGGCATGTGCAAGGTGACATCATAAAGCGCGCCTGCCAGATTGAACGGCATGCACGTGCGTGCAGTGGGCTGTATAGCCCCATTGTGCGATGGGCAAATATCGAGTCAATATACCCAAATTAGGTATATTGACTCGATATTTCGATGGATTTTGCCGAAAAGTTGATCAAATTGGCCTTTATCCCTCGTATTATATAAAAACTTAGCTATATTATTTGTAGCATGTGGCAGAAACCTGCCGGCGCCCTGAAAGCGGCGCAGAAGGTGCTGTCAGCGTTTGAGCGGCGCGTGGTTGGCCCGTGGTTGGCTCGGCATGGTGCGATGAACAGCAGGTAGACTCGTTTGTGTGCAAAGGGTGGCGACTGATTTCGAGATGGGGTGACTTTCATGGGTGTGATGTTCGATGCAGGTTCAGAGGGATTGTTGGGCCAGGAGTGGGTAACGCTGCAAAACAACCATGCGCACCATGAACGGGCTGCGCTGGCGTTGAAGCTGGTGACCGTGGTGCTGACCGTTGCGCTCCTGGCGGTCAACCTGCCGGCGGTTGTGGTGGGCGTTGTCGTGCTCCTGCTGTGGTTGCAGGAAGGAATCTTCAGGACCACACAAAACCGTCTGGGGCTGCGCCTGATGCAGGTTGAGCGCCTGATCCGCCAAAACCGAAATCAAAACCAAAGTCCGTTGCCCGAAAGCGCATCTTCGACCGAACAAGGCGCGGATGTCGTCACACGGGGTGAATCAGCAGCGCCGTTTCAGTTGCATTCACAGTGGCAAGCCGCTCGGCCCAACAGTCTGGGCCTGTTGCGTGAATATACCCTGAGCGCCTGCCGACCCACCGTAGCCTTCCCTTACGCGGTGATTGTGCTGGGCCTTGCGGCGTTGACCGTGTTTCGATGACGGCTCGCGGGCTTCGTTTAACCAGTAGGACCGAGCGGTGGGTGCTGGCAATGGGCCTCTGGCTGGTGCTGGTTGGGATGGACGTCAGTCGCCACGGCCCTTTGCCCGGTCCCGCGCGCGCATCGTGGCCGCTGGCGGCTGGCGGCGCCGTTGCCAGCCCGGCTGCAACCGCGCCAGGTTCCAGTGCGCAGGTGTCGGGCAAATGGGTGCTGCAGGCAAAAGGCCATTTGCCGATGCCTGCCAACACGCCCAGCGCCCATGCCAGCAATTTGTTGGCCATGCCCGAGGGCCACCGCTGCGCGCTGATGGCTTTCTGGTTTGCGGGCACGCGCGAGAGCGCCCCCGACGTGCAAATTGCGCAATCGTGCTTCGAGCGTGCCACGCAGCAGTGGCTGCCAGCAGTGTTTGTCGTCAACAGGCACGTTTTTGGCGAACAGCTTGGCTATGGCTTGCGCCGCTTGGGCAACCCCGTGGCCTGGCGCGACCCACAAGGGCGGATTCACCTGTTCGTGGTTGCCACAGGCTGGGGCGGGTGGGCGGCCGGGCGCATTCTGCATGTGCGTCAGAACGGTGACGGCAAGGAGGCCAATGGCGTGGTCCGTGGTTTGGAATTTGGCAGGCCAAAAGTTCTGTCGTTGTCCTGGTTCTGGAACATCAGCTTTCTGGTTCGCGGCTCGCCCCTGCCCTTGGTCGATGGCGGGATGATGCTGCCGGTCTACTTTGAGCTTGGCATCAAACACCCTTTGGCGCTTCGATTCGACGCAGACGGTGATTTCAAGGGCATGACCGTCATTTCGCGCCAGTTGCACACCCTGCAGCCCAACCTTCTTCCGCTGACGGAAACAGGGTGGCTGGCGCTGATGCGTGACAACCGGATTGACGGCAATATTGCCGTTGCGCAAACCGGCGATGCCGGTCAGACCTGGCAGGACCTCCCGCCAAGTCACCTCATCAACCCGGACACATCCATCGCAGCGCTGGCAGTTGCGCCGACTCGTTACCTGTTGGCCCACAACTCCTCGCCGCGCTCGCGTCAGGTTCTGGACCTGAGCGAATCCGCCAATGCGACCGACTGGCTTCGGGTTCAGACGCTGGCGCAAGGTGGGGCAGGTGCCGAGTTCTCCTACCCGTCAATGGCATTGGCGGATGGCAGTGTCTGGGTGACTTTCACCGAGGGGCGTACCCGAATTGCGTGGCAGCGCTTTGCATTTGAGCCACAACCCAACTAAAAGTAGAAGAACTCACTATGGACCTGCACAGCCTTTGGGCCACCTTCATATCAACTTCCGCGCCGGCGCAGCCGGGCGCTGTGTTGACGCGCTGGGCATTCCCGGTGTTTTGGTGTGTGGTGCTGGTGTTTGGGGCGCTGTTTGTGACGCGCAGCCTGGCCAAACCGCGCGGTAAATGGATCGCCGTTGTGGTGGCAGTTTGGGCATTTATGCCCGGTGGCTGGTCGCCTACCTACTGGCTGGGCCTGGCCTTTCAAATGCCGAGCCTGATGGCGGTCGTCCTGTGTGCCGATGCGCTGGCCGCCCACGTCAGACGTTCCCGGCTGGCTGACGCACAAGGGGACTTCTCCCATGACGGTCCGGCCCTGATGCTGGGCAGTTCGGTGGTGCATTGGTTGGGCATCCTGCTGGGGCTTGTTTTGCTTCTCGATACCTTTTTGGTGTTTCCGTTTTCGCTTTACCGCTGGGGCCATAGCACTTTGATGCTGGCTTTCTTTGCCGGCATTGCCGCCTCCCTTTGGTTCTGGGGGCGCGCAGGCCGGGCCGGGCTGGTGCTCCTGGCGCTGGCGTTGTTTGTGATCACGCGCCTGACGACCGGCAATGTGTTTGATGCCCTGATTGACCCGTGGCTGTGGCTGGCCCTGGTCGTGGGTGCGCTGCTGAACTGGCGGGCACGGCGCAGGCTGCTACGTGCCTGATCAAGTCACTGCGTCAGCAGCCATTCGCGGCTGAACAGCCAGGTGTGCGGCAGCCAAAGGTTGGCCCAGGTGATTTCGCCACTCTTGTGGCGCTCCTTGACCACCCAGCGTCTGGCCAGAACAGTGCAGTTGGGCAGGCATGGGGCCGTGGCCAGGGCAGGGTCTGTCTGCACCCACACCACCGCGTCATGGGTCCTCAACAGCGCTTGCAGCTTTTCAAGCGCCGCCGGGCTTGAACCCATGGTGTCAAAGTCAAACGGTGCGAAGCGGTTGCCCGGCAGCAGAAATTGAAAGCGCTCATATTGCGCGTTGAAATTGCTCGGAACGGCAATACGGGCGTTTGACAGGCGGGGGTTGGCGGCTGCGTCGTAGCGACCCGACTGGCCATCCAGCGGTGCCACGGTGAGGCCAAAGCTGGCGAACACCAGCAGGCTTGCGCCGACCGTGCAGGCGCGCGTCCAAGCCGCCTTGAATGCGCCCGCCACAATCACTGCACAGGTGGTCAACACCAAGGTCAATGCGGACACCCAGGCTGGTGTGGATGC
Organism: Rhodoferax sp.; assembly: GCA_031360805.1. Taxonomy (GTDB): domain Bacteria; phylum Pseudomonadota; class Gammaproteobacteria; order Burkholderiales; family Burkholderiaceae_C; genus JANYCG01. Next base: position 13,587 of record JANMCB010000159.1, on the reverse strand, counting down.
GATCTGCAAATCGTGCATGACCCAACCAATGCGCCCGAGGGCCAGCGTTGCAAGCCCTACCAAGAGGAGCGACGCCAGAAACCAGCCGCGCCGGATGCGCTGCCAATACAGCGCGACCAACATGGCCAGTGCTGGCATGGCAGGAATCACGTAGCGCGCCGAGCGCTGGCTCGGCAGGCTGAACACGATCAGCCACACGCCAAGCCATGCCAGCAAAACCCACACATACCCAGGCAACGGTTGGCCAGTGGCGCCCCCGCGAAAACGCTGGATTGACCGCCGGACCAGTGCGGACAGCCCAACGCCTGCGAGGCCCATCGCGACAAATGCCAGCAGCCCCGCGTTCTCGACATAAGCCAACAACATCGCCCACAGGCTAGAGCTGCCGCCATGCAGGGCTTCATGCCAGTAACCTTGCCGGTCCACCAGCTTGCCCGCGTTTTCGCCGATGACAAATTCGCGCCAAATCGCGCCGGGATCAGGGTCGAGCAGAAACCAGAGTGAAAAGATTCCAAGGCCGACCAAAGTGCTGATGCCAACCGACAGTGTGGCCCCGAGCATCAAGCGCGAGGTCAACGAGGGCGCTGAGAACAATATCGCACACCACAGCGCGGCAGCGGCAGGCGCGATCAGCGCAAACGATTTGTAGGCAGCGCCCAAGCCGAAAGCCAGACCGGTTCCTATCGAAAACAAGGCGTAAGTAGAAAAAACGAACCGGCTGCCAGGCGCCCCGGTGATGGATTTCGATGGCGGGATTTCATTGGCAGCAACTATTGGAGCAACCGCTTCGTGGCGGCGCGGCAGCAGGTACCACAGCAAGGCAAACATCGGCAGATCAAGCCAGAAACTCTCGGGCGCGCTGGTGAGGTAGGGCCTGCCATACCGGAAGGTGCAAAAGAAAGACAGGTATACGCAAGCTGCGATCCAGCCGCGCTGCGCGTCCTGGGTGATGCGCCTGACTGTCGCGCCAATGGCGGCAGTGATCAGCAAGGTGTAAATGAGGCTGGGCAAACGCAGGGCAAAAAGTTGCCAGTGGTGACCCCAATCGGTGGCAACCATCGCCTGCCAGAACAGCAAGGGTGGCTTGGTGTTGCGCATATTGTGCAACTCTGAGGCCAACGGCAACCAGTGGCCGGAGGCGGACGTCAGACGGGCGATGTGGGCGTAAACCAGTTCGTCGCCGTTCGTCGGCACATACTGCCCGCCCAGGCCAAAAAAGTAGATCCCCACGGAGACCGCCAGCAGCATCGGCCAAAGGCTGGACAGCAAAGCGCGTCTGTCGCGGCGGTTGCGCGGGGATGTCATTTTCCGGGCGGAGGGCGCCGCTTTGCGTTGGCGCGAAAGGTCCAGCGGTCATTGGCTAAAAAATTGATGACGCTGGCGAGCACGATGGACGTGATGTTCGCCGCCCAGTCCGCCATGTAGTGAGACAGCCAGATCGTCACCCCAAACTGGAACGCCATGCCAAACCACGAGGCCATGCAATACCGCCCAAACTGTATCGCCAGTCTTTTGGGCAACGGCTCTTGCGGTGCCCCCAAGTCGCAGGCGAGTGCCTCGCGACGGTCTGCCCAGGTCCAAAGCCGGTTCCAGGTGAAGTTGTTCATTGTGGCGATCAAAATCGCCAGCGCCAGCGACAGCGCCAGACGCAGCTTGGGGGCCTCAATGCCGTTGAACACGTATTGCTGCGCGAGGTAGAGCACGGCAATGTTGACCACTGTGCCACTGGCACCGACCAGCCCGAATTTGAGGTATCGAAAACGCTGCAACCAGGCTGCAAACGTCACCAACCAATGCTTCCGGGTCATGCTGTCACTCATGCTTGAAAAGCCTGGGCGTTGCCGTTCAAAACCGCCAGCGCGTCTTGCAGAACCGGGTCGGGCGCAATGCGCTTGAGGCATTGGTTGTCGCCATCGCAAAAGGTCTGGCGGTGGTTATAGGCGGAGAGGCAGGGCGAACAGGCGATGCCGGATTCATAGGTGCTGGCGCGGGGCCCCAGCGGCCCATAGAGGCGGGCGGTTTCGGGCCCAAAGAACGCAAAGGTGCGGATTGGTGTCAGGCTGGCGAAGTGCCCAGGCCCGCCATCATTGGTGATGAGCAGATCCGCCGCGTGAAACAGCATCAACAATTCGCGGATGCTGCGGGTGTAGCCAGTCAGGTCAAGGCATAAATCGCTGTCCACCCGGGCTTTCAGGTCAAGCGCCAGTGCCGCATCTTCACGCAGGCCGATCAGTCCCACTGCGTGCCCGGCACTGCACAGGCCACGCGCCACGCGGGCGTAATGCTCGGCCGGCCAAGCGCGCTCAGGCAACAGGCCACCGCCCGCATACAGCAGCACCAGTTTTCGCTGACTCACTTCAGGGCCCAAAAGGACTGGAAAATCGGAGGACAGCTTTTGCCGATAGTGATGCAATTCATCACTTGCAATATCAACATTCAAGCCAGTATCCGCTGGTGTTTCACGAATCGGCGCTGCCTTGTTACGCGGCATCGAACTGCCCTGTAGTGCATCCACCAGTGACAAAAACTGTTTGCTGATGTGCTGGTAGGGGTTGTAGGGAACGGCGCGGTTGATGTAGCTGCCGCGGTACAGACCTTCCTGGGTATGCGGCGTGAACCCGACCCGCAGCGGCGCACCCACCAGGTAGGCCATCAGGCTGCTGATGCGCGAGAAAAGCTCGCAGTCAATCACCACATCCAGCGGCAGGGCTCGCATCGCCCGCACGACGCGCCAGATGTCCACCAGCAGGCCCGGGCCAGAGCGGTCATCCAGTGCGTGAAAATTCTCCGGCGCGGCCAGTTGCAGCAGCTTGGCAACCTCCTGGTTGCGCTTGAGCTGCAGTACATGCAACGTGGCGCATGGGTACTGGCTTCGAAGTGCCGCAAACATTGGGCCGGCCAGCACGATGCTACCCATTTCAGACAACAGGATGATGAGGATGTGACGCGGGGAATCGGCGGGCTGAGGCGCGGCCCTCAGTGGACCGGTCAGCCTGGCCCAAATAGACACTATGCCGCACAGAACCTGGCCTACCCAGCGATCGATCCAGCGCTGTGTTTCTATCTTCATCCGGGGGCTGTTGCTTTCAATGGTGGTTTCAATAACCGCTTAAAGGCCAGCCGCTGCACGCAGCGCTTGGGCTTTGTCCGTGCGCTCCCACGTGAACTCGGGCTCTTCTCGGCCAAAGTGGCCATAAGCAGCGGTTTTTTCATAGATCGGGCGCAGCAAATCGAGCATCTGAATGATGCCTTTGGGACGCAGGTCAAAGTGTTCGTTCACCAATGCTGCGATTTTGTCGTCGCTGATTACGCCGGTGCCCTCGGTGTAGACGGTGACGTTCATCGGCTGCGCCACGCCAATGGCGTAAGCCACTTGAATCTGGCACTGCCGGGCCAAACCGGCCGCCACAATGTTTTTGGCCACGTAACGGGCAGCGTACGCAGCTGAACGGTCCACTTTGCTCGGGTCTTTGCCGCTGAACGCGCCGCCACCGTGCGGGCACGCGCCGCCGTAGGTGTCCACAATGATCTTGCGCCCGGTAAGACCGCAATCGCCTTGCGGGCCGCCAATCACGAAACGCCCGGTTGGGTTGATCAAATAACGGGTGTTGACCAGCCACTCCTTGGGCAGCACCGGTTTGATGATTTCTTCAATCACTGCTTCGATGAATGAGGCTTTCATCTTGGTGGGTGTTTCGCTCTGGCTGGGGTCGTGCTGGCTGGAGAGCACCACGGTGTCGATGCTGTGGGGTTTGCCATCGACATAACGCATCGTCACCTGGCTTTTCGCGTCGGGGCGCAAAAACGGCATGCGGCCGTCTTTGCGCAGTTGCGCCTGGCGCTCGACCAGACGGTGTGCGTAATAGATGGGCGCGGGCATCAGCTCGGGCGTTTCGTTGCAGGCGTAACCAAACATCAGGCCCTGGTCGCCCGCGCCGGTGTTCAGGTGGTCGTCGCTGGCGTGGTCCACGCCCTGGGCGATGTCGTTGCTCTGCTTGTCGTAAGCCACCAAAACAGCGCACCCGCGGTAGTCAATGCCGTAATCGGTGTTGTCGTAGCCAATGCGCTTGATGGTGTCGCGTGCCACCTGGATGTAGTCCACGTGTGCGTTGGTGGTGATCTCCCCTGCGAGCACCACCAGACCGGTGTTGCACAGGGTCTCGGCGGCAACGCGGGATTTGGGGTCTTGCTTGAAAATTGCGTCCAGAATTGCGTCGGAAATCTGGTCAGACACCTTGTCGGGGTGGCCTTCAGAGACGGATTCAGAGGTAAAGAGGAAATCGTTCGCCATGTGTTGAAGCTCCAAAAAGTTAAGTCATACGCTGACATCAAGTTGATCGGCGTTGCTTAGGGCTTGTCAGCTTGTGGGCTTTTTGGCTCTCGGCGAACGCTTTAGCAGATAAGGCAATATTCCTGAAAATATTGTCAAGGCACAATGCCAGCCTGAATGTTCTAAACCCTCAAGCAGCCCCGTGCACGTCGCCCTGCAAGTAGTTCCGTAACTCGGCGACCCCCGTATTTTATCCGACTGATGCTTTTCCTTTTCAGATTCTTTTCGGTATTCCCGCTGTGGATGTTGCAAGGTGCGGGCTGGCTCGGTGGCTGGCTGGTGTACATGGTGTCTGGCACTTACCGGCGGCAGTTTCTGGCCAATGTCCGCCAGGCACAGATGGGCTGGAAGCAATGGTCAGGTGCGGTTGGCGCCGGCGGCCAGTTGCTGGCCGAATTGCCAAGGCTTTGGTTCGGCCCGGCGCCCGCCGTGCTCTGGGAAGGTGCCCAACATGTTGATAAAGCCCTCGCCAGGGGAAAGGGCGTGGTTTTTTTGACGCCACACCTGGGCTGTTTTGAGGTGACCGCCCAAGCCTATGCCCAGCGTTATGGCAGGGCACATGGGAAGGAGGCGGGTCGACCGATGACGGTGCTCTATCGTCCGCCGCGCAAGGCCTGGTTAATTGACCTGGTGAACCAGGCGCGCAGACGCCCTGGCCTGGAAACTGCGCCGACTACGCTGGGCGGGGTCAAGCAGCTAATCAAGGCTTTAAAACATGGCCAGTGCGTCGGATTGCTGCCAGACCAGGTGCCCGCCGCCGGGCAGGGAATTTGGTCTCCGTTTTTTGGCCGGGACGCCTACACCATGACTCTGGCGGTGCGCCTGGCGCTGCAAACGCAATCGACGCTGCTGTTCGCCTGGGGCGAGCGGCTGTCGTGGGGCCGGGGTTACCGGATTCATGTGTCCCCTTTGGAGAATGTTGGTGGCACCAGCGGCCTGTTGGGATCCACCAGCGGGCGGCGTGCGGGCTCGCGCGACCCATCGAAGGACCGAAGGCTTCTTGCCCGCGATCTGGAATCTGCTGTTCATCAGGTGAATCTGGCCATGGAACAACTGGTTCGTACCTGCCCACAACAGTACCTGTGGGGTTATGCGCGCTACAAAGCGCCGCCGGGCGAGGGCCCGCCCGTGCACCCATGACACCATGTCAGCCCTGCTGAGCTATTTCGGCATCCTGTTCATGCGCGGTCTGGCCCGTCTGCCGCTGGCGTGGGTGCGCGCGTTGGGCTGGGTATTGGGCTGGGTGTTGTATGGCGCCGTGGCATCACGCCGGCATGTGGTCTGGACCAACTTGCGGCTTTGCTTTCCGGACTGGCCTCATTCCAAACTAAGGTTGGTCTCGCAACAAACCTTCGTACACTTTGCGCAGGCTTGGCTGGACCGCGGGTGGCTGTGGCATGGCTCCGATCAGGTGATACGAAGCCGATTGCGAATCACCGGTGCGACTGACGCTTTGCGGGGCGAAGGACCGGTCGTCATTTTTGCGCCGCATTTTGTCGGGCTGGATGCAGGCTGGACCGCACTCACCCAGCAAATCGCAAGTTTGTCGCAGGCCGCAGTGGGCCAGGGCCGCCATTTTTCAACGCTTTACAGCCACCAGAGCAACCCGCAGGTGGACGCCTGGGTGCTGGCAGGTCGAAAGCGCTTTGGCAACCCCAGAATGTTCGACCGTTTCGCAGGCCCCAAGCCGCTGGTGACCTCGCTGCGTCAGGGTGGCCTGCTGTACCTGCTGCCGGACATGAACTACGGGCTGCAGGAATCGGTGTTCGTGCCGTTTTTCGGCGTTCCCGCAGCCACAGTCACATCGCTGGCCAGGCTGGCCAGACTGGGGCGCGCCCGCATCGTGCCAGTGGTTACGCGCATGAGCCCCAACGGCTACGATGTGCAGGTGATGCCGGCCTGGACCGATATGCCCACCGGCGACGTTACTGGTGACACGCTCTTGATGAACCAGCGGCTTGAAAGTTATATCAATGCCATGCCCGCGCAATACTACTGGGTTCACAAGCGTTTCAAGGACCGGCCTGCGGGCACGCCCTCTGTCTATTGAGGCCAGGGCGGTGATGGCAAATTAATCGGATTCCGGGTTTTCAGACTTTGGGGTCTCATGAACCCATCCCCACAACAATTGGGAGACCTCATCAATGCCGATCCGTTTAGGCGCAGAGAACAGCCGCACCTCGCCGCCACCGGCCTGCAGTTTCATGATGGACAGCGCTTTGAGCTGCTCGCTCTTGTTCAGTTTGTCAGCTTTGGTCAGCACCACCAGAAACTTCAGGCCCTCGACCACGCGCGGGCGAATCACGTCCAGCAGGATTTCGTCCAGCTCGGTCAAACCGTGGCGCGGGTCGCACATCAGCACGATGCCTTTGAGGTTCTCGCGGCTCACCAGGTAATTGGCCATGACCTGCTGCCAGCGGGCTTTGTCGGCCTTGGGCACGGCTGCATAGCCGTAGCCGGGTAGATCGGCCAGCACAGCATCGGTCACACCCTGTTTGCCCAGGGTGAACAGGTTGATGCTCTGCGTGCGGCCGGGTTTTCGGGAGGCGAAAGCGAGCTGCTTTTGCTGCGTCAACGTGTTGATGCAGGTGGACTTGCCGGCGTTGGAGCGCCCCACAAAGGCGATTTCAGGCACTTGGAGCTCGGGCAAAAAGTGCAGTTGCGGCGCGGTGGTGAGAAATTTGGCGGTGTGCAGCCAGCCGGTGGCCACAGTTGCAGGCACTGTGGCGGGCACTGACGCGGGTGCTTTTGCTGCAGACTGGGCTGCAGGTTTCGCAGCAGCTTTTGGGGCTTTGGCTTTGGGGCTGGTATTGATAGTCATCGAGATGCGGGAGAAACCCGAGGTTTAGCGGGGAAACCCGAACCGACATTGTAGAATGCGGGTGTTTTGCCCTGCCTCAGGCTTTCGATCCGACTCGATTCACGTACGCCATGCCGCGATATTTCCTATGACGCTGACTGCCCAATTCATTTCCTGCCTGCTTGCCGCCCTCGCCCTGGCCACTCCAACGATTTCAATCGCCCAAGAAGCCAAACCCGCCGCCCAAGCTGCGGCCAGTGCAGCGGCACCAGTTGCAGCAGTGGCACCAGAGACGGCGGTTGCGAAACCGGTAACAGCCGTATCAGCCAAGCCCGATTTGGCCAAGGCCGAAGCCGCTTATGGCGCCGTGTGTGTTGCCTGTCACGGTGTGGATGGGAATTCTGCCATTGCTGTCAATCCGAAATTGGCCCAGCAGCACCCCGAATACCTGATCAAGCAGTTGCAGGAATTCAAGTCCGGCAAGCGCAACAACGCCGTCATGAAGGGCTTTGCAGCCACGATGAGCGACGACGACATGCGCAACATGGCCTATTGGGCCACGGCCAAAAAGGCCAAATCCGGCTTCGCCAAGGACAAGGAACTGGTTGCTTTGGGCGAGCGCATCTACCGTGGCGGCATTGCCGACCGGCAGGTGCCGGCCTGCGCGGGTTGCCACAGCCCCAACGGCGCCGGTTTGCCGTCGCAATTCCCGCGTTTGAGTGGCCAGCACGCGGACTACACCGCACTGCAGCTGACCGGTTTCAGGGACGGCGTTCGCAAGAACAGCCTGCAGATGTCTCAAGTCGCGGCCAAGATGAATGACCGGGAAATCAAGGCGGTCGCTGATTACATTGCCGGCCTGCGTTGACCCAGGGAACCATTCGCCAAAGGTTTACCCCAAATAAGGCGGGCCATTCTTCGGGTGGCCCGCCTTATTCTTTGATGTGATGGAAAATTTTCAACTCAACTCAGGTTGCCATGACGGTATCAACGCAAGGCATTGAACTGCAAACCAAGTCGCGCCCATTGCGCGCGGCGGTTGAGTTGCTGTCCAGCATGCGCTTTTCGATCTCGCTGCTGACGGTGATCTGCATTGCGTCGATCATCGGCACGGTGCTCAAGCAGCATGAGCCCATCAACAATTATGTCAACCAGTTTGGGCCTTTCTGGGCCGAATTTTTTGGCGCGGTTAATCTCTACTCGGTCTACAGCGCCTGGTGGTTTCTGCTGATTCTGGCGTTCCTGGTCACCAGCACCTCGCTGTGCATTTCCCGCAACGCTCCCAAGATTTTTACCGACCTCAAGACCTTCAAAGAGAATATCCGCGAGCAGAGTCTCCAGGCCTTCGGCCATCGAGCCAGCGCGCAACTGGCCGAATCTTCCGAGCAGGCTGCAAGGCGTATCGGGGCGATGCTGGCCGGTGGCGGCTGGAAGGTCAAACTCCAGCCGCGCGACACGGCAAACGGCACCGGGTGGATGGTGGCCGCCAAGGCCGGTGCGGCCAATAAAATCGGCTATCTGGCGGCGCACAGCGCCATCGTGCTGGTATGCCTGGGTGGTCTGCTGGATGGCGATTTGATCGTGCGCGCCCAAATGTGGTTCAACGGCAAAACTGCCTATACCGGCGGCGGCATGATTGCAGACGTCAAACCGGAACACCGTTTGAGTGCCGCAAATCCGACCTTTCGGGCCAACCTGCTGGTCACCGAAGGCACCCAGTCCAGCACAGCCGTCCTGACGCAGGCCGATGGCATCCTGATCCAGGACCTGCCGTTTTCGGTGGAGCTCAAGAAATTTATCGTCGAGTATTACTCCACCGGAATGCCCAAGCTGTTTGCCAGCGAAATCATCATCCATGACCTTGAAACGGGCGAGAAAATCCCGGCCTGGGTTGAGGTCAACCACCCGGCAAACTACAAGGGCGTCGAGATCTACCAGTCCAGCTTTGACGACGGCGGCTCCAGCGTCAAGCTCAAGGCCTATCCCATGCGCGCTGCGACCCGACCTTTCGAGATCGAAGGGGTCATTGGCGGGTCCTCCCGGTTGACCCGGGGCGACATCAAAGCCGAAGGCGCCGAGCAGTTGACGCTGGAGTACACGGCGCTGCGCGTCATCAACGTCGAAAATTTTGCAGGCGACGGCTCGGCTGGCGTGGATGTTCGCAAGGTCGATTTGCGCCAGTCCATCGACTCGCGCCTGGGTGCGGCCAACAAGGTGGTGACCAAAAAGACGCTGCGCAACGTCGGCCCCAGCATTTCCTACAAGCTGCGCGACGCAGCGGGACAGGCCCGCGAGTTTCACAACTACATGCTGCCAGTGTCGATGGACGATGGCGCACCGGGCGACAGCGTTCCGGCCTTTTTGCTCGGCGTGCGCGATACACCGTCGGAGCCGTTTCGCTATCTGCGCATTCCAGCGGATGAACAAGGCTCCATGGACGAGTTCCTGCGCCTGCGCACAGCGCTTGAAGACCCGGTCCTGCGTGAGCTGGCGGTGAGCCGATATGCGGCCAAAGCGGTTGACTCGCAACGACCTGAACTCAGTGGCCAGTTGGCCGCCTCAGCCGCCCGTGCGCTGGCACTGTTTGCGGGGGCAACAGCGGCAACGGGCATAAATGCCGCAAAGAGTGACAAGCCCATCGCAGGTTTGCAAGCCGTGGCCGACTTCATCGAAACCAATGTGCCCGTCACCGAGCGTGAGCGCGCGGGTGAAGTGCTGATCCGTATCCTGAATGGCGCGCTGTATGAGCTCGCACAGGTAACGCGGGAGCGCGCCGGACAGCCGCCGCTGCAAGCCAGCGAGAAAACCCAGGCGTTCATGACGCAGGCGGTATTGGCGTTGAGCGACGCGCAGCTCTACCCGGCGCCGATGGCGATGCAGTTGACGGACTTCAAGCAGGTTCAAGCCAGCGTTTTCCAGGTGGCGCGAGCACCGGGGAAAAACATTGTTTACCTGGGCTGCGCCTTGCTAATTCTGGGGGTTTTTGCCATGCTTTACATCCGCGAGCGTCGCGTCTGGGTATGGCTCGCGCCAGGTGTGCACAAGGGCTTGGCGCAAGAATCGACAACGACAACGATAACGACGACGACAGCCACTACGATGGCAACCATGGCGCTGTCGACCAACCGCAAGACCATGGACGGCGACCGCGAGTTCACCGAACTCAAGGCGAAACTGATTGGCGTGAAGGACTGACTGTATGAACACCGCAAGCTCAACACTAACTTCGGGGGCCGCTTCGGATGCGGCCAGATCGATCACCTTGAATGAGGGCTATTTCGCCAAACGCAACGGGTTCGACTGGTTGTTTGCGGCGCTGGTTTTGGCCGGTGGGCTGTTTGCGTTTTTCCGTTACGCGCCGTCCATGGACGGGTACGAGAAGGGCATTCTGCTGATGGCCATGCCTTCGGCGATTGCGCTGGGCTGGTTCTGGCGCCCACTGCGGGTGCTGATGCTGGTGGTGGCTGGCGCGTCGTTGCTGGGCATTTATGCCTACCAGGGTGAGCTCGCCAACGCCGAGAAGGTGTTCTGGCTCAAGTATTTCCTGTCGAGTCAGTCGGCCATTTTGTGGATGTGCGTGCTGTTCTTCATGAGCACCGGGTTTTACTGGCTTGGCATCTTTGCCAAAGGTGAGAGCAGCACAATGGAACTGATTGGTTCGCGCCTGGCCTGGGTGGCGGTGAGCATGGCGCTGATTGGCACCATGGTGCGCTGGTACGAAAGCTATCTGCTGGGTGCCGACATCGGCCACATTCCGGTGAGCAACCTGTACGAAGTGTTCGTGTTGTTCTGCTGGTTGACGGCCACTTTTTACCTGTACTTTGAGGCCCAATACAACACCCGTGCGCTGGGCGCGTTCGTCATGCTGGTGGTCAGCGCCGCGGTGGGTTTTTTGCTGTGGTACACGGTGGTGCGCGAAGCCCATGAGATCCAGCCGCTGGTGCCGGCGCTCAAGAGCTGGTGGATGAAGCTGCATGTGCCAGCCAACTTCATTGGTTACGGCACCTTTGCGCTGGCAGCGATGGTGGCGTTTGCCTACCTCATCAAGGCGCAAGCGCATGAAACGCGCTGGTACAAGCTTATGCCCCTGTGGCTGCTGGGCATCGTGCTGTGTTTTGAACCCGTCGTGTTCCGCACCAAAGCCACTGCCAATGGCAGCAGCTACTGGTTGGTTTACTTCGGCATTGCCGCCTTGATCGTGGCCAGCATCCTGTTTGCACGCAAGCGGATTGCCGCTCGCCTGCCGGAACTGGCCGTGCTGGACGACGTGATGTACAAATCCATCGCGGTCGGGTTTGCCTTTTTCACGATTGCCACCGTGCTCGGGGCACTGTGGGCGGCTGAAGCCTGGGGCGGCTACTGGAGTTGGGACCCGAAAGAGACCTGGGCGCTGATCGTCTGGCTCAACTACGCCGCCTGGCTGCACATGCGCCTCATGAAGGGCCTGCGCGGCACCGTGGCGGCCTGGTGGGCGTTGGCCGGGTTGGCGGTGACTACTTTCGCGTTTCTGGGCGTGAACATGTTTTTGAGCGGCTTGCACAGCTACGGCACTTTGTGACATAAGTCCGCTTAAGGCGGCAATCGGAGTGAAGCTGACGATGCGACCGGCCAATTTCGTTGTGTCCCCCGTAATAAACGCCCGGGCGGTGCGACCAAGCCGCATGATGGCAAACCATCGAATGGAGCTTATATGCTGATCAAGACAGGCAACGACGGTTTCAACCACACGTGTTCCAGCGACATCACGCCGCAAGTGGTCTACCACGGGCGGCGCGATTTGATGAAGCTGATGGCGGGAGGCGTGGCCGGTGCGGCAATGGCCTCCTGGGCCTCGCGCGAAGCCTTGGCACAGGTCGCAACGGTCAGACCGGGCAAGCTGTCGGAGTTGGCGTCGGTCAAATCCGGCGTGGCCGGGGCCATCACCATGGAAAAATTGACGGATTACAAAGACGCCAGTACGTATAACAACTATTACGAATTTGGAACCGACAAGTCCGATCCGGCGCGCAATGCCGGCACCTTGAAGACCAAGCCGTGGACCGTTGAGGTCGAAGGCATGGTCAAGAAGCCGGCGAAATACGCGCTGGAAGACTTGATGAAGTTGAGCGCCCAGGAAGAGCGTATTTACCGCCTGCGCTGCGTGGAGGGCTGGTCCATGGTGATCCCCTGGGTGGGGTATTCGCTGTCGGAGTTGATCAAGGCGGTGGAGCCAACCAGCAGCGCCAAGTACGTCGAATTCATCACCCTGGCCGACCCCAAAACCATGCCGGGCGTGGGTTCCCGCGTTCTGGACTGGCCCTACGTGGAAGGCCTGCGGCTGGATGAGGCCATGAACCCGCTGACGCTGCTGAGCTTCGGCATGTATGGCGAGGTGTTGCCCAACCAGAGCGGCGCGCCGGTGCGCCTGGTGGTGCCGTGGAAATATGGCTTCAAGAGTGGCAAGAGCCTGGTCAAAATCCGTTTCACCGACAAAGAGCCCAAAACCGCGTGGAACAAGGCGGCGGCCAGTGAATATGGCTTTTATTCCAACGTCAATCCGAATGTCGATCACCCGCGCTGGAGCCAGGCGACCGAACGGCGCATCGGCGAAGAAGGCGGCCTGTTTGCCAAGAAGCGCAAAACGCTGCTGTTCAACGGCTACGAAGCGCAGGTTGGCCAGCTTTACGCCGGGCTGGACCTGAAGAAGAATTTTTGAGCCGGTTTGACCGGGTCAACAAATGAACGGCATAAATAGCGTAAGTAGCGGAAATGGCGTGAGCGCGGCTGCGATAGCAGTCCAGCCTGCGCCGAGCGCCAAAGTGCAAGCCGCCAAGGCGCAGGCAAACAAGCCGACTGCATTCAAGGCGGCGCTTGGCCGGGCGCTGTTACATCCTGCCGCCAAGCCGCTGGTGTTCATGCTGTGTCTGCTGCCATTTGTATGGCTGTTTTATGCGGCGGCCACCAACCAGTTAGGTGCCAACCCGGCCGAGGCGCTGGTCCGTTCGACCGGGGACTGGACGCTGCGTTTCCTGTGCATCGTGCTGGCGGTTACGCCGCTGCGCACCATCACCAACACGCCCGCGCTGGCACGCTACCGGCGCATGCTGGGGCTTTTTGTGTACTTTTATGTCGTGACGCACCTGCTGAGCTACAGCTGGTTTGACATGGAATTTGTCGTGGCAGACATCATCCGCGACATCATCAAGCGGCCCTTTATTCTGGTCGGCTTTTCGGCGTTCTTGATGCTGACGCCATTGGCGGTAACCTCGTTCAACCGGGCCATCAAGGCGCTGGGAGCCAAGCGCTGGCAGATTTTGCACAAACTGGTCTATGCGGTCGCCGCGCTGGCTTTGCTGCATTTTTTCTGGATGCGCGCAGGCAAGAACGATTTCGCAGAAGTGTTTGTTTACGCCGCCATTCTGGGTGCTTTGCTGGGCTGGCGCGTGTACCGCGTTGTAAAATCAAAATAGATAGCAAT
>JANMCB010000152.1:0-2052 GCA_031360805.1 Rhodoferax sp. | reverse complement strand
TCAGCATGCAAGACTTGTCAAAGCGCCCCCATTGAACCGCCCGAATTGACACAACCACAGGAGTTTTCATGACCAACGCAGCCCCTTTTGAGCTCTATTCCTTTTGGCGCACCTCGGCCACCTACCGCGTGCGGGTGGCCTTCAACCTCAAGGGCGTGCAGCCGCATGAACGCAACGTGAATCTGGACACGGGCGAGCAGCGCGGCGAGGCGTTTTTGAAGATCAATCCGCTGGGTGCCATACCGGCACTGGTCGACACCCGGCCCGGCCAGCCTGCCACGCCCATCACCCAGTCGCTCGCCATTCTTGAGTTTCTGGACGAGGTCTACCCCAGCCCGGCCCTGTTGCCCGGAGACCCGCATGGCCGCGCGCGAGTACGTTCGCTGGCCGCGATGCTCGCCGCCGACACGCACCCGCTGATCACACCGCGTGTCAAAAAATACCTCGTGACCGAGGCCAGGTTTGACGACGCGGCCTGGCGCGCCTGGCAGATTCAATGGTTCACCACCGGCCTGCAGGCGTTTGAGCAGCGCCTGGCCACTGAGGCGCAAACCGGCAGCTTCTGCCACGGCGATACAGTCACCATGGCCGACATCTGCCTGGCCAGCATTCTGGTTGTGATGCGTGTTTTCAAGGTCGATGTGGCCAATATCCCAACCATTCAGCGCATCATGGCCAACTGCGAAAAGCTCGAAGCATTCGCGAAAGCCGCACCTGGCCTGCAAATCGGCGCGCCCCAGGCTTGATCGCGGCAGGCAGTATTCAAACTACAAAGTACAAAGGCAATTTGATGGCGACAAAGGCTGAAATCGAGGCGTTTCTGGCGATCGAATTCCCTCAATCCAAATCCATCGTCCAGGCAGTGGGCGCCAAAGGTGCGACGATCAAACACGAAATCGGCATTGCGGAGCTGCGCCCTGGCGGCAGTGTGGCGGGCCCGGTTCTCATGGGCGTTGCCGACGTGGCGCTTTACGTGGCGATTCTGGGCGAAATCGGGATCGTTCCCATGGCGGTCACCACCAGCCTGACCATCAACTTCCTGCGTCGCCCGTCAGCCGACAAGGCTATTCTGGGTGTTTGCAAGCTTCTGAAGCTGGGCAAAACGCTGGCGGTCGGCGAAGTCACCCTGTATTCAGAGGGCGACGACGTGCCGGTTGCGCACGTGGTTGGCACCTACGCCATCCCGAAGGGCAAAACCGCGTGACCTTGCCACTCGCCTCAAAAATCGCGCTGGTCACAGGCGCTTCACGTGGCATTGGTGCGGCCATTGCGCGTCGGCTGGCGGCGGACGGCGCTTCGGTGCTGGTTCACTTCAACACCCGGCGCGAACAGGGGCAAGGGGTGGTGGATGACATCAGAGCGGCTGGCGGAATGGCCGAACTGGCAGGCGCTGATTTGAGCCAGCCGGACGGCCCCGCCGCCCTGATCGCGCAGCTTGATCCGGCCTTTGGCGGCCAGTTCGCCGGACGGCTTGATGTGCTGGTCAACAACGCCGGCACCTTTGCCTTCGGGTCGCTCGCGGACGCGACCGATGAATCGTTTGACACGCTGTTCAACCTGAATGTGCGCGCCGTGTTTCAGCTCTCGCGCGAGGCGGCCCGGCGCATGACGCTGGCGGGCTGGGGCCGCATCGTCAACACCGGTTCGGTGTTTGGCGAAGCGGCGCCCTCGCCCGGCATGAGCATTTATTGCGGCAGCAAGTTTGCCGTTCAGGGGCTCACCCGCGCATGGTCCCGCGACTTGGGACCCAAAGGCATTACCGTCAACAACGTGCAGCCGGCGCTGATTTTGTCCAAACCCGACCCGACCAGCGGTCCCGAGTTTGACGCCATGAAACGCTTCAACAGCGTTGGCCGGTTTGGCAAGCCTAACGATGTCGCCGAAGCGGTGGCGTTTCTGGCCAGCCCCAAGGCGAGCTTTGTCAACGGCGAATGCCTGAATGTGGACGGCGGCTGGCTGGCTTGATCGACGCGCCTGGGCAGATTGATCTGCCCGTTCTGAAATTGCTCACCCCAATCACTGACTCTCATTTGCTACATTAAAAATAGCAAA
>JANMCB010000136.1:0-2720 GCA_031360805.1 Rhodoferax sp. | reverse complement strand
CCAAACGTTTCATTGTCAACATCCTCTCGGAAGACCAGGTAGATGTGTCGAACCGTTTTGCCAAGTCGGGGCCGGATAGGTTTGAGGGTGTCACCATCACGCCCGGCATTGACGGTTTGCCTCTGATCGACGGCTGCTCGGCCTACCTCGAATGCCACACCGAAGCCACTTACCCGGGTGGCGACCATTTGTTGTTCCTCGGGCGCGTGGAACGCATTGTGGGCAGCGCACGCAAACCGTTGGCGTTTGGCGCGGGCAAATACATGGTGGTTCACCCCTACGACAACGGTGCAGACACCGGCGTGGGCTCCGGCAATGTGGCCACGCTCAACGCGGTGCACCTGGCCCGCCCGATTCTGGAAGAGCTGAACCGCGACACCGACAAGACCGTGGGTTTGGGTGTGTGGGGCAACCTGGGCCCGACGCTGATCTGGTGGATCGAAGCGCGCAAGGCCCTGCACGTGCGCCTGCGCTGCGGCATGGTGCTGCCGCTCCTGGGCTCCTCCACGGGCAAGGTCTTCGCCGCGTTTTCCGAGCCACAACTCACCGCCCGTTATCTGGACGCCGAAATTGCCGCCGTGCAGCACTTGCCTGACTCGCCATTTCGCACGCGTGAGGCGGTCGACACGCACCTGGCCGTGGTGCGCGAGGAGCGCCTGGCCTCGATTTATGACGCCATCATTCTGGACGTGAACGAGCTGGGCGTGAACGCTGTAAGCGCGCCGGTGTTTGATGCGGCCGGTTCCATCGTGCTGGCATTGACGATGATGGGTGAGGCTTCATTCAATGAACATGACCCGGCTGTGACCAAGCTGCGCGACGCGGCGCGGCGGCTCTCCATCCGATTGGGGCACCGCTCATGAGCGCCGTGTTGCCAAAACCAAACGCCTGGAACCGCTGGGGCCCGGACGATGAGAAGGGTGCGCTCAATTTCATCGGCCCGGAAGAGGTCAAACGCGCCAGCTGCCTCGTGCGCACGGGCGAGGTGTTGCGCCTGGCGCAATTGCTCTCAAGCAAAACACCGGTTCCTGCGCACCGCTGTGGCCTGCAACATTTCATGGGCCGCGATGGCGGCGACTACGCGGTGGCGGGCAGCAAACGCCCGGGCGGTTTCCAGTTTGCGGAAGACACTGTCGTGATGCCGCTGCACATCGGCACCCACATGGACGCCTTGTGTCACGCCTGGTACGACGACAAACTTTACAATGGGTATCTGGGTGACACCATACGCAGCACCACTGGTGCGGCGCGCCTGGGCATCGAAAAAATGCCGCCGATTTTTACACGTGGCGTGTTGCTGGACTTTGTGAAGCTCAAGGGTCGCGTGCTGGCGCCCGGTGAATCGATCAACCGCGCCGACATGGACGCCGCCGCGTTGGCCGCTGGCGTGAAAGTGGGCCGAGGTGACGCGGTGTTGCTGCGAACCGGCTGGCTGGAGGCGCAAAAAGGCGTGAAGCAGCCGGATTTCAACGTGGAGCCTGGCATCAATGTCGAAGCCGCCGCCTGGCTGGTGGAGCGTGACGTGGCGATGGTGGGTGCCGACAACTACGCGATTGAGGCCATGCCCTTCCCCGAAGGCAAGGTGTTTCCGGTGCACCAGATGCTAATCCGCGACTTTGGCATGCCGCTGCTAGAGGGCCTGATGCTGGACCCGCTGGTGGCTGCTGGCCGCCATGAATTTCTTTTTGTTGCCAGTGCCTTGCCCATTGTGGGCGCTACCGGCAGCCCCCTTTCCCCGGTCGCCATATTATGAAAAAACGCCCTCTTGACGGCATTCGTGTCCTGGAAATTGCCTCCATGATTTTTGGCCCGGTGGCCGGGCAGTACCTGGGTGATATGGGTGCCGAAGTCATTAAGCTGGAGCCGCCAGAAGGCGACCTCACGCGTTCGATTGGCCCGCGCAAGTCGCCCAAAATGGGCGCCTTCTTTCTGACCAGCAACCGCAGCAAACGCAGCATTGTGGTGGACCTCAAACGTCCGGAAGGCATCGCGATTTTGCAAAAGCTGGTCGCCAAGACCGACGTTGTGTTGCACTCTATGCGCACACCCGCCGCCAAGCGCCTGGGCCTGGACTACGCCACGCTGTCGGCCGCCAACCCGTCGCTCGTCTATTGCCACCTCACCGGTTACAGCGACGACGGCCTGTATGGCGAGCGCCCGGCGTATGACGACATCATTCAGGCGGCTTCGGGCCTGGCCATGTTGCAGACCGTGGTGGCCGGCCAGCCGCGCTTTATCCCGACCATCGTGGCCGACAAAATCAGTGGTGTCCACGCGGCGTACGCGATTGTGCTGGCGCTGATGCACCGCATGCGCACCGGCGAAGGCCAGCAGGTTGACATCGCGATGTTTGAAACCATGGCGGCCTTCAACATGCTGGAGCACCAGTGGGGTTATGCGTTTGAGCCACCAATGGGTCCCATGGGCTACCTGCCGGTGAGTTCAGCGACGCGCCGACCCTACAAAACGAAGGATGGTTTTCTGGCGCTGCTGCCCTATTCCGACGCACACTGGAACAGCTTCTTTAACTTGGCCGGCGAGCCGCAGATCATGAAAGACGAGCGTTTTGCCACCTTTGCCGCACGGCAGAAACATTTTCGCGAGGTGTGGGACGAAATCGAGCGCCAGGTGGCCCGCAAAACCAATGCCGAATGGTTGTCGCTGTTGACACCGCAGGACATTCCTTTTTCAGTGGTGAACAAACTTGAAGACCTGACCAC
>JANMCB010000128.1:0-3523 GCA_031360805.1 Rhodoferax sp. | reverse complement strand
CCACAGTGGGCTGCTGATTAAATCCCTGCGCAAAAAGACCTGGCGGCAAATCTCGAAGCTGATGGATTTGAGCCAGGACCTGTCTGAACTCAACGTGGCACGCTACGCCGCCTGGACCGATCAGTTCACCCCGCACAACGCCAAGCAGGCGATGCTGGCGTTCAATGGTGATGTCTACGACGGGCTGTCCGCCAAAACCCTGGCTGCTTCGGATCTGGCCTGGGCGCAGCAGAAGGTGTGTATTTTGAGCGGCCTGTATGGCGTATTGCGACCGATGGACCTGATGCAGCCCTACCGGCTGGAGATGGGCACCAGCCTGAAAGTGGGCCGTGCCAACAACCTTTACCAGTATTGGGGCGACCGTATTGCAAACCACTTGAACGCGCAGTTGCAGCTGAGCGCGCAGGGCGAAACTCACGTCAATACAGAGGTCGAAACTCAAGGCGACAGCGCGCCCGTGGTGGTGAACTTGGCGTCGCAGGAGTATTTTAAGGCGGTCAACCTGAAGGCGCTCAAGGCCACCGTGGTGGAATGTGTGTTTGAAGACTTCAAGAATGGCCAGTACAAGGTCATCAGTTTCTTCGCCAAACGGGCGCGTGGCTTGATGGTGCGCCACGCGGTGCAGCGGCGTGCCAGTTCGGTGCAGCAGCTTGAATCTTTTTGCGCTGACGGCTATGCCCATGTGCCCGGCGCTTCAACACCACTGCGGCTGGTATTCCGGCGAAAATTGGCTGAATGAAGCGTTTTGAAAACCGGCCTTTTAATACCCAATTTGGGTATATTGAAGCAAAAAACCGCCGGTTTTGCCTTTTTATCGATAGAATTGGGCTATAGCCCTCGTATTATATAGGTTTATAGCTATGCAAATAGTAGCAAATGGAATCAACATTGAAGTCGAAGACAGTGGCGCTGGCCCGGATGCCGATGGCAAGGAGCGCCCGGCCGTAGTGCTCATCATGGGGCTGGCGATGCAGTTGGTCGCCTGGCCCTTGCCATTTGTGCAAGCACTGGTCGACGCGGGTTACCGGGTGATCCGGTTTGACAACCGTGACATCGGCTTGAGCCGCCATTTTGACGAACAGGGTGTGCCCAACGTGGTCTGGGCGGCGTTGAAACTGCGCCTGGGGGGTGCCGTCAAAACCGGCTATACCTTGACCGACATGGCGCGTGACACGCTGGGTGTGCTGGACGCACTCAACGTGCAGAAGGCCCACATCGTGGGTGTCAGCATGGGCGGCATGATCGCCCAGCGCGTGGCGCTGGCAGCGCCTGGGCGTACCCTGAGCCTGACCAGCATCATGAGCACCAGCGGTGCGCGCGGCCTGCCCCAGGCCAAGCCTCAGGTGATTCGCGCCCTGATGAGCCGACCCAAAACCACCACGCCGCAGGACATTGGCGACTTTTATGTGAAGCTGCTCAAAGTCATTGGCAGCCCGGCTTACCCGGTTCCCGAAGCCGAGGTGCGGGAGCGCGCCAACGTCGCCTTCACCCGTAACTTTCACCCGCAGGGCATTCCACGGCAAATGATGGCAATCATGGCCGATACCGAACGCGCCCAGGCGCTGCAAAACATCCAGGTGCCAACGCTGGTCGTTCATGGCACCGAAGACGGCCTGGTGCCGTTTGCCTGCGGGCAGGACACCGCACGGCGCATCCCCAACGCCCGCTTCGTGCCGGTTGAAGGCATGGGCCATGACCTGCCACCGGGCGTGGTCCAGCGGCTGCTGGTGTCCATGCTGCCGCACTTTAAAACAGCATGAATGCGCCTGACCAGTCCGCCCTTGGCAAGCCTGCCGCCTATGCAGACCAATACGACCCGACTCTGCTTTACCCGATAGAGCGGGCGTCGAAGCGGGCCGAGATTGGCATTGCTGGCGCAGCCCCGTTTTTTGGGGCCGACATGTGGACGGCGTTCGAGCTTTCCTGGCTGAACCCGCGCGGCAAGCCGCAAGTGACGTTGGCGCATTTCACCGTACCGTGCGAGACGCGCAACATCATCGAAAGCAAGTCGCTCAAGCTGTACCTCAACAGCTTCAACAATACAAAATTTGCAAGTGCGGACGAGGTGAAAACACGCCTACGCGCCGACCTGGGCGAGGCCGTCTGGCGCGACATGACCCTGGCGACATCGACATTGACAGCGACATCGACATCTGCTTGCACACCGGCAGCGTCGCCCGCCACGGGCAGTCAAGCGGCAATGCCTGCGTCGATTGGCGTCACCCTGGTTGCCGCCGACCTGTTTGACCGTGAACCGGTGCATGAGCTGGACGGCTTGAGCCTGGACCGGCTTGACATCGATTGCACCCACTACACGCCTGCGCCCGAGCTGCTTCGCGTCACCCCCGATGAAGCGCCGGTCAGTGAGGCCTTCACCAGCAACTTGCTCAAAAGCAATTGCCTGGTGACCGGCCAGCCCGACTGGGGCAGCATCCAGATCAGCTATACCGGCGACCAGATTGAACAGGGTGGCTTGCTGCAATATCTGGTGAGTTTCCGCAATCACAACGAGTTCCACGAGCAGTGTGTCGAGCGCATTTTCATGGACATCTGGACGCGCTGCAAACCGATGAAGCTCGCCGTCTACGCGCGCTACACGCGCCGTGGTGGTCTGGACATCAACCCGTTTCGCACCAGCTATCCGCAGGCGCTGCCCAAAAACATCCGCCATGCGCGGCAGTAGGGTTTGACCTGTCTGCTTGCCTGCCTGTCCGGTGGCGAGCCACCCACTCCAACCTCATCGGCATAGAAGGTAGTTGGATGGCAGAAGTCAAATACCCACTCCGAAAGCACCGTGCGACGGTTACCCTGCCACCCGCACACACGCCTTGCCTGCACGCTTGGCCGCGAACATGGCGGCGTCAGCGCGCCTGAGCAGGTCGTCAGCGCGGTTGGGCAGGGGCGGGTGTTTGGCAATGCCGATGGACGCGCTGATCATGGCGCTGGCCTGCTCCACACCGTGCTGGAACACGCAGGGTGCCTGCAGAAGAGCGAAAATGCGCTCACACACCAAGGTCGGCGTGTCGTCGCGAACTTCGGCTTCCAACAGCACTACGAACTCGTCGCCGCCGAAGCGCGCCACTACGTCGGTGGCACGGACCGCCAGTTGCAGTCGTTGTGCCACTTCGCACAGCACAGCGTCGCCAGCAGCGTGGCCAAAATTGTCATTCACCTGTTTGAATCCGTCCAGGTCAAGGAACAATATCGCAACCGTCTCCTGAGTACGGGTGGCACGGGTCAGGGCAACTGCCAGCCGCTCACTCATGGCGTTGCGGTTGGACAGGCCAGTAAGCTGGTCATGCAGCGCGAGAATGCGAAGCCGCTCGTTGGCAACCTGCAGCGCCTCGGTCGCTGTTTTCAGCTCATGCACGGCCAGTGAGCAGTGAACGATGCCGATCACGGCACCGTTCACATCGCGCCATGGGTTCATGGAAACCGTGCGCCAGATGTTTTCGCGCTGGTGAATGCGCCCCAGCCGCTCGTAGGTGACCGATTCTCCGGCGAGCGCGCGTGTGAGGTACGG
>JANMCB010000127.1:0-6443 GCA_031360805.1 Rhodoferax sp. | reverse complement strand
TGTGATGAACCACAATCTGGAGACCGCGCCGCGCCTGTACAAAGAAGCCCGCCCCGGCAGCGACTATCAATTCAGCCTGAACCTGCTGAAAAAATTCAAGGCGCTGCATCCCGGCGTGCCGACCAAAAGCGGCATCATGGTTGGCCTGGGCGAGACCGACGAAGAAGTGCTGCAAGTCATGCAGGACATGCGCGACCACCACATCGACATGCTCACCATCGGCCAGTACCTGGCACCAAGCAGTTCACATTTGACCGTGAAGCGTTACGTGCACCCGGACACTTTCAAGATGTTCGAGGCCCGTGCCTATGAGATGGGTTTCAGCCATGCCGCTGTGGGCGCCATGGTGCGCAGCAGCTACCATGCTGACCAGCAGGCTCAGGGCGTGTTGAAGACGCTGTGAAAGACCCTCTTCGAGGCAAGAATGCTATCTAATAAGTAGCAATATATTTATGCAGTCCGAGAGCCAGGTGCTTAAAACGTTCACACTTTAGCCAATCGTGCAGTTTTGCCCATTTTGCCTTCATTTTTATCACAATTGTTGCAAATAGATCCTGAGCGCCACTTGAAACGCTGATGAGCGCCTCCCGATTCTTCCTCAACCCCCATTCGATCCGCGCGCACGTGCCTGAGCCCACGTTTGAGCGCGGCATGAGCCTGTATTTGATCCAGCAGGTGTTGTCGTGCGAGGTGAATCACGTCAACAGCACCGAGTGGCAGATAGAAGGCTTGGTGCAGGGCACGCTCAAGACCCCGTACCAAGTGACGGCCACGGTAGAAATTGACCCAACAGGCAGCCTGAGCTTTTTCAACAGCGATTGCACCTGCCCCGTGGGCGAGGAGTGCAAACACGGCGTTGCGCTGACGCTCAAAGCGGCTTTCATGTCGATCAAGCCAGACATCAACCGCCTGCTGTCTGTGGCCGGGAGAGAGGCCGTGGCGCCGCCCGCTGTGGTGCCACTCAGCGCCGAGGAGCAAGCGGCACGCCTGCAAGCGCGTGAACGCGCCATGGCTGAGCGCGAGGCACAGCAGGCCCACCAAAAAGTCAGCCAGTGGCTGGATCTATTTGGCCAGTTGCCCGCCCCGCTGGATTCCACAGGTCTTGACGGTGCAAGCTCTGAAGCAGTCAAGAAAACCGAGCAGTTGGTCTTTGTGTTGACCACCAGCACTACGGCCAACCAACAGTTTTTGCACCTGGCCTACGGCGTTGTGACCAAGCTGCGCAATGGCAAATGGTCCAAACTAAAGACGCCGCGCTATGGCGACGTCAAACACGCCACGGCGCAAGATCTGGAGGTGATCAGCCTGTTGCGCAACATGGGTGGACACGCCATGAACTACTCCTACTCGGTCGTTGATTCCGCTCAGTTATCGGGTGAAACCGGGCGGCTTGCCATGAAAATGGCTGCCAGGAGCGCTCGCCTGTATGACCAGAGCAACTTCCGCACGCTGGATCACCCGCTGCGCCTGGGTTCTCCCCGCGCGCTCGCCTGGAACTGGGTCGAGACGACGATACCCGGTGCGCGGGAACCCGGCTGGAAACTGCAAGCGCGTTTGGATGGTGACGGGAATGATGGCGGCGCCCAGGACGCGAACCCTGACGACACCCATCAACGTACAAGATGGTTCGCCAACACGCCGCCGTGGTACCTTGATTCAAAGCTCGGCGAATGCGGCGTGATTGAAATGCCGGGCCTGTCGGCCGAACACCTGGCGTTACTTTTTAAAGCGCCACCCATCCCGCAATCTGACTTTGCAACCCATGAGACTGCGTTGCTGAGCCGCCTGGTGGGGCTGCCGCTGCCGCCGCTGCTCAAAGCACCCCGCGTGATTCAGGGCATCATGCCCCAAGCGATTCTGGAAATCGAGCCAACGCCCTTGAAGCAGCGCGCGCAAGCGGGTTTGCTGCGCGCCACGCTGCGGTTTGACTATGGCGGCGTGGGTATTTTCAGCCGCAGTTTTCAAACTCCCGTGTTTGTCGAACGTTCGTTGGAGGGTGGCGAAACCAGTGAGCGCGTCATGCTGCACCGCGACGTGGCGTTTGAACGCAGTGCATTGTCCAAGCTGCATGAATTCGGCCTCATCGGCAATGCCGATGGCCTGTTTCACATCGCCTTGGCGCAGGAGCAATACCGCTGGCTGCAATGGTCTGAGAGCGAATTTGCGCCTCTGCGCGACGCAGGCTTCACCGTGGTGCTGGCCCCAGAGCTTGACGGATGGATTGAACGCGCCGAATCGCTGGATGTCTCAATGAACGAGCCTCAAAGCAGCGAGGCTGGCGAGATCGGCGCCAGCCAGAGCCCGTGGTTCGACCTGTCGCTGGGCATGCAAATCAACGGCCAGCGGCACAACATCTTGCCGTTTTTGCCGGAGCTGCTGTCGCAACTGGGCAATTTCATCACCGAAGACGGCCACATCGCGCAGCTGCCGCCCTTTGCTTACCTCGCACAGCCCAGTGGAAAACTGCTGCGCCTGCCCACCGAACCGCTGCTGCCCTGGTTGAACGCCCTGCTCGATCTGCTGGGCGAACGCGGCCATGATGTGAGCGGCGGCACCTTGCGGCTGTCCCGCATGGAGGCGATGCGCCTGGGCGCGGCGCTGGGCGCCGGTGTGCAGTGGGAAGGCGCGCAAGCCTTGAGCGAGATGGTCAAGCAACTGGCGGGGCAAAGCGCCTTGCCCGAAGTGGCGCTACCCAAAGGCCTGAACGCCGAGCTGCGCCCCTACCAGCAGCAGGGCCTGAACTGGCTGCAATTTTTACGCACCCACGGCCTGGCAGGCATTCTGGCCGACGACATGGGCCTGGGCAAAACCCTGCAAACCCTGGCCCACGTGCTGGTTGAAAAGCAAGCTGGGCGGCTTGATCGCCCGGCCCTGGTCATCGCGCCGGTGAGCCTGATGGGCAACTGGCGGCGCGAGGCCAACCGCTTCACACCCGACCTGAAAGTGCTGGTGCTGCATGGCGCTGAACGCCATGAGGCGGCTGCCGACATGGCCACGCATGACCTCATCATCGCCCCCTATTCGCTCCTGAAGCGCGACCGCGAGCGCTGGATGAAGCAGGCCTGGCACCTGGTCGTGCTGGATGAAGCGCAGAACATAAAAAACGCCAACACCGATGCCGCCCAGGTAGTGGCCGAGCTCAACACCCGCCACCGCCTGTGCCTCTCGGGCACGCCGATGGAAAACCATTTGGGCGAGCTGTGGAGCCTGTTCCACTTTTTGATGCCCGGCTTTCTGGGCAGCCAAGCCCGCTTCAAGCAACTGTTTCGCACGCCCATCGAAAAGCTGGGCAGCAGCGAGCGGTTGGACCAATTGCGCCGCCGCGTCACACCCTTCATGCTGCGCCGCGCCAAAAGTGATGTGGCCTCTGATTTACCGCCCAAGCAGACGGCTGTGTCCACCGTGGAGCTGACGGGCAAGCAGGCTGACCTGTACGAAACCATCCGCCTCACCACCGAGAAAGCCGTGCGGGAGGCGCTAGCGAACAAGGGTTTAGCCAAATCGCAAATCCAGATTCTGGATGCGCTGTTGAAGCTGCGCCAGGTCTGCTGCGACCCGCGCCTGGTGCCACTTCCAGCGGCCAAAAAAATCAAGGAATCTGCAAAGCTCGAATTGCTGATGGAGCTGCTGCCCGAAATGCTCGCCGAGGGGCGGCGCATTTTGCTGTTTTCGCAGTTCACGTCGATGCTGGAGCTGATTGAAGAAGAGCTGAGCAAACGCAAGCTGAGTTGGGTCAAACTCACCGGGCAATCGCAAAAACGTGATGCATTGATCGAGCAATTCACCAGCGGCCAGGTGCCGCTGTTTTTGATCAGCCTCAAAGCCGGTGGCGTAGGCCTGAACTTGCCGCAGGCCGACACCGTCATCCACTACGACCCGTGGTGGAACCCGGCGGTAGAAAACCAGGCCACAGACCGCGCCCACCGCATCGGCCAGACGCAAAGCGTGTTCGTCTACAAACTGGTGGCGCAAGGCACGATTGAAGAGCGCATCCTCGCCCTGCAAGCCCGCAAAGCTGCACTGGCAGACAGCATCTACAGCGGATCGCAGGGGCGCAATCAACCCCTGTTTACCGAGGATGACGTGGCGGAGCTGCTCAAGCCGTTGTCGGTTCGATAAGGTTTTAGACCGTCTTGTCGCCACTATTTTTGCTATATATCTATCAACTAAATATCTAGAATTTGACAAAAATCATTTAAAAATAGATACTTAGAAAAAAGTATCTATTAAAAATGAATAACTCCCTGACCCTTGCAGAAAGCGTACGTGCATTGCTCACGCAAGGGGGTTCGCTAAGCGCCAAGCAATTGCAGGCAGCCACCGCGATCAGCCAGCCCAGCGTTTCGCTGGCGCTCGCGCGGCTTGGTTCTGACGTGTGCAAGCTGGGTGCCGCGCGAAGCACGCGCTACGCGTTGACCCAGCCCATTTTGGGGCTGCCCGCCCAGCAAGCCATCACATTCACGACGCCAAATGGCGCGCTCCAAACCTGGGGTACTTTGAGCTATCTGCGCAGTGGTCAGGTGCATGTGCGAAGCGTGCATGGCGAGGACTGGCTGGGACTGCCGGGTGAGTTGCCGTGGTTTTTGCAGACATTGCGACCCCAAGGATTTCTGGGCAGACAACTCACACGCCTGCGGCCGGATTTCCCCGCCGACCCAGACCATTGGAGGGCAGAGCAAGTGCTTTACCTGGCCATCAATCATGCGAACGACCCACCCGGTGCGCTGAATTTAGGCGAGCGCATGGGCCGATTGATGAATGAAGCGCCCGTGCAAATCGATGCCCGCCTCGCGCATTACGACAGGCAGGCACGCACCGTGAACGAAACTCTACCCGCACACTCCAGCGCAGGCGGCGAGCAGCCCAAGTTCATCAGTGAAACAGCATTCGATCCAAGTCTGCAGGCAGCTCAACACCGCCATTTCATCGTCAAGTTCAGCCCACAGCGCGGAACGCCTTTTGGCGAGCGTTGGCACGACCTGCTGAATCTGGAGCACTTGGCGCTTACCGTGTTGGCCGAGCACGGCGTGGCAGTGGCCACCACACGGATTCTGGAGTCAAACCAGCGCACCTACCTGGAGTCTCAGCGGTTTGACCGCGTGGGACTTGAAGGCAAGCGCCATGTGGTTGCCGCAGCATCCGTGCATGATGCGTTTGTAAAATCACCCCGCCGCCACTGGGTTGCCACCTGCGAAGCACTTGCCGTCCAAAAGCGGCTCTCAATGGCGCATGTGAAGGAGGTCGCCAGCATCTATCTGTTTGGTCAGTACATTGGCAACACTGACATGCACTTTGGCAATCTTTCGTTTTTCGCAGATGACCTGAAAACCCCCGTCTTCATCCCGACCCCGGTCTACGACATGCTGCCAATGATCTGGCGCCCCGGCGTACATGGGGGAGAACTTGAGCCAGCCCCCGTGCAACCACAACCGCAACCCGCCGGGTTTGAGACTGAGGCCGCGAGAGCGCGAGCTTGGGCCGCTATTTTTTGGCAACGTGCGGCCCAGTTGGGCACGATCAGCCCCATCCTGCGCGAAGTCAGCGCAGCCAATGCAGCTTCTCTGACATGAACGCGAACCCATGAGTGCCAACCTCTACGCGCTGGCTGCCATCGGCCTGTGGGCCATGCTGGCGTCGCTCGGCGTTTCGCTGAAACATGTGCCACCGTTCCTGTTGACGGGTGTTGCGCTGCTGGTGGGCAGCCTGCTGTCCGTGCCGTTTGTGCTGCGCGACGGGCGCCAGTGGCGGGTCGCGCCCCGCATGCTGGGCCTGGGCGTGTTCACCCTGTTCGGATTTCACTTTCTGCTGTTCATTGCGCTTCGGATTGCGCCGGCCGTCGAGGTGAATTTGATCAACTACCTGTGGCCACTGTTAATGGTGGTGCTGGCACCCTGGTATTTGCCGGGCGTGCGGCTCGGGCCTGTGCACGCCATTGCGGCGGTGATCGGATTTGCCGGCGCGGCGATTGCGATTCTGGGCGGGCGCGACACCACAACCTCTGCGGAAAATCTGGCCACGCTGGCCACCCCGGCACTTTCACAGCCCGCACTGGGCTACGCGCTGGCGCTGGGCGCTGCCTTGATCTGGGGCAACTATTCGCTGCAAACCAAGCGCATGGCGTTGAAAGGCACGGGCGCGTCGACAGCGGCAATTGGCCTGTTTGGCCTGGTGTCGGGGGTGTTGTCGCTGCTGTGCCATTGGGCGCTGGAGCCTTCAGTTCCCTTAAGCGTGCGCGACTGGCTGCTGATGGCGGTGACGGGCCTGGGGCCGCTGGGTGCAGCGTTCTACCTGTGGGACCAGGCGTTAAAACTCGGCGACACCAGGCACATTGCGGTGTTGAGCTACCTCACGCCGTTGCTGTCAACGGTGCTGCTGATTGCGGTGACGGGCCGCGCGTTGAGCGCCAGCATCGGCGTGGCGGCCCTTCTGATCATCGGCGCGGC
>JANMCB010000043.1:0-9624 GCA_031360805.1 Rhodoferax sp. | reverse complement strand
CCGCCCAATGCGCCTGATTTCCTTTTCGAGTGGTGTCGGCTCCTCCGGGGTTGCCGTCAACAGCCCGGCAATGGCCCCCATCTCAGTCGCCATACCCGTGGCGGTCACCACCGCACGGCCAGTTCCCTGCGCAATTGCCGTGCCCTTGAAAACCATGTTGAGCCGGTCACCCAGCACCGCTGCGCTTTGCAGCGTGGCGATGTCTTTAAGCACCGCTTCGCTCTCGCCAGTCAGCGACCGGCGCTGATTGAATCTCGTTCGGGCCGTTTTTCGCAAGGCGGTTTGTTGCCTCTAGAGTCGATAGCCCTTTCTCCAGGTCAGCCCCTAAGGCCTTCGCGAG
Organism: Rhodoferax sp.; assembly: GCA_031360805.1. Taxonomy (GTDB): domain Bacteria; phylum Pseudomonadota; class Gammaproteobacteria; order Burkholderiales; family Burkholderiaceae_C; genus JANYCG01. Next base: position 9,284 of record JANMCB010000043.1, on the reverse strand, counting down.
GTCAGCGGGCTCTTTGTTGTACGCTGCATCCCGAAGGTTTTTCATTTTCAGGTTCATCTTTTTTAGCGAGCCAGGCGACTGCCCGTTGCACAGCCCGCCAAGCTTTACTTTCACCCCATTGAAACGGACAAATGTGCTGCTCAGCATGATCCAAGTCAAACACTGCGAAGATGCTCAGGCGATGGAGTTGTATGGCATTGATTGCAGGAGATACTCACGAAATTGCGCACGCAATCGGTGCGCCCACTACCAGCGCTGCCAATGACCACACCACTTCACATTGTTTGCCCCCATTGCCACACCACGAATCGTGTAGCTTCCGATCAACTGTCCAGCGCGCCCACCTGCGGCCGCTGCAAACTTGCGCTGTTTGATGCCCACCCGGTGGAGCTGGATAGCGTGTCGTTTGACAAACACATCAAACGCAACCAGATTCCGGTGGTGGTGGATTTCTGGGCGCCGTGGTGCGGACCGTGCCGAATGATGGCACCCGCTTATGAGCAGGCAGCGGGCTTGCTGGAGCCTCATGTTCGTCTGGCCAAGCTCAATACCGAAGCCGTACCGCAGCCCTCTGCCCAGTTCAACATTCGCAGCATTCCCACGATGGTGATGTTCCGTGGCGGTCAAGAAGTGGCACGCCAAAGCGGCGCCATGGGCAGCGCTGATATTGTGAGTTGGGTGAGGTCAAACCTCCCCTTGTAAGATAGCGCGATGAAACTCGCCTCCCACTTCTGGTCTGACCTCACATCCCGCCAATTTTCGCAACTTGCGGCAAGTCCCGATGTCGACCAGGTGGTGGCGGTGCTGCCGGTGGCGGCAACCGAGCAGCACGGGCCGCATTTGCCGGTCAGTGTTGACACCACGCTGGTCGATGGCGTTATCGCCGCCGCCTTGCCGCATTTGAACGACACGCTGCCAGTGCTTTTCATGCCGACCCAGCAGGTCGGCAAAAGCAATGAGCACATCCGCTTTCCCGGCACTCTCACGCTGTCGGTGCAGACGCTGATCAGCGTATGGATGGAACTCGGCGCCTGTGTGGCGCGCGCTGGTCTCAAGAAGCTGGTGCTGCTGAATTCCCACGGTGGACAAGTCAGCGTGATGGACATCGTTGCGCGGGATCTGCGCAGCGCGCATGACCTCATCGTCTACTCGACCAACTGGTACACGCTGCCGCTGGGAGCCGAGGTGCTGGGCCTGTTCCCGCCGGATGAGCACCGCTTTGGCATTCACGCCGGCGACATGGAAACCTCAATGATGCTGGCGCTGCGGGAGAAATTTGTTGACATGGCGCAAGCGCGCGACTTTCGCTCAACCGCCCAGGAACGGGCCGCCAAGTATCCGATTTTGGGCAACGGCAGCAGCTCCAAACTGGGCTGGCAGGTGCAGGACTACAACGCAATGGGTGCTGCGGGCGACGCCTCCATCGCGACCGCCGCAAAAGGCCACGCCATACTCAACTCCGCAGGGGTGCAGCTGGCCAAGCTGCTCCAGGAAGTCAGCGAACTGCCCTTGTCCACCTTGAACCCGAGCCCCCATTTCCCGCCATGAAACTGGAGAACGTGCTGATCCCGCAGTGTGTTCGCGGTTTCGCGTCCGAGCTTGACCTGTTTGACGTAGAACTGCGCGACGGCCTGGTGGCGCACATCAGCCCGACCCAGCATATGGTTGACGCTGGCCCGAACTCCATTCCCGGCGGCACGGTGGTCGGCAGACCGCTTGGCACCTTGCTGCCCGCGCTGGTGGACATGCACGTCCACATTGACAAAACCTATGTGGTGAACGAGGTCGGCGCCGCTGAAGGTGACCTGTTTAAAGCGATCAAGCTCATGGCCGCACACCGTGCGAACTGGACCTTTGCCGACCTGCGCCAGCGCATGCACCGCGCGATTGACGAGGCCTACAGCTACGGCACCCGCGCCATTCGCACACATGTGGACTGGCCCGATGCCAGCACGCCGCCTGCGCTGGCCGTGTTTGAGCAATTGCGCGATGCCTGGCGCCCCCGGGTCGCGCTGCAGTGTGTGTCGCTCACGCCGCTGGATGCCTTTGACGCCGACGACGGCCCGGGCAGGCGCATCGCACTGGACGTGTCTCAGGTCAACCAGCGCTGCCGCCATTTGCAGGGCGAGGCGGCGCTCCTGGGCGCGTTTGTCTACCGCAACGACCATCTGCACGAGAAGCTGCGCCGGGTGTTTGAACTGGCGGTGCGGTTTGACCTGGACCTGGATTTTCACGTTGACGAAGGGCTGGACCAGGACGCCCGCGGGCTGCGGGCAATTGCCGAATTGACGCTCAAGTACCATTTTGAAGGCCGTGTCACCTGCGGCCATGCCTGCTCGCTGGCGATTCAACCGGACGAAGAGGCCAACGCCACCTTGCAGCTTTGCGCCCAGGCCCAGATTCACCTGGTGGCACTGCCCACCACCAACCTCTACCTGCAAGGCGCGTGGGACAGTACACCGGTTGAGCGCGGCATCACGCAGCTGAAGGAAGCCCAGTCGCTGGGCATTTCGACCTCGATCGCCACCGACAATGTGGCCGACGGTTTTTACCCCTACGGCAGCTACGACTTGCTGGAAACGTTTGGCCTGGGCGTGCAGGTAGCCCATTTGAGCCCGGCCGCCGCCTGGCTCAGTGCCATCACCACCTACCCCGCAACAGCGATGGGCCTGCCCTGGAACGGAAAAATCGCCGTGGGCTGCCCGGCAGATTTTGTTTTGCTGCATGCCCGCAGTTCCCATGAGCTGCTGACGCCAGCCGGGCGCAAGCGCGGTGTGATCCGGGGCGGCCAGTTTTTGCCGGTGAAGCCGTGAAGGCTGCACGTCGGCATCTGCTCGACTTCCACATTTCTGAAACGGGTTCATGAACGACGCGCCCAAACGCAACAAGCCAAACCCGTTGAAGCACCTGCGCACTTCGGACCTGGCGGCAGTCGCCCAACTGGCAACGCAGGCCACGCTGGGCGTCACCCGCATGGCAGAGGGCGTGCACCAGTCGGTTTGGCGCACGCTCGGCGCGGGTGGCGCGGGTGAGCCCGGGCAAGCACGCGGCATGACCGGGCTGATCTACAAAACAGTGCGTAGCGTGGCTCAAGGCGTTGGCAAGGGCATTGAGCTTGCCCTGACGCAGCTGCAGCCCCTGTTTGCATTGGCCGACCAGAGCGCCCCTGAAACCCCCCAGCGCGAAGCCGTGCTGGCGGCGCTGAACGGCGTTTTGGGTGACCACCTGGCCGAAAGCGGCAACCCGCTGGCCACCACAATGACCCTGCGCTGGCAGCATCAGGCCTTGAACTGGCAAACCAGTGCGGCTCTGCACGATCTGGCCCCGCAGGCTACAGGCAAGGTGCTGTTGCTGATTCATGGCCTGTGCATGAATGACTTGCAGTGGCAAACCGCTGCCCTGCCCGCAGAGGACGGTGCAGACGCGGCGCCTTCTGGCCACGGCCAACGGCTTGCGCAAGCGCTGGGCTACACGCCGGTTTACCTGCGCTACAACACGGGTCTGCATACGTCCATCAACGGGCGCGAACTGTCACGGCAACTCGAGCAGCTGGTGCTGAATTGGCCGGTTGGCGTGACGGACCTCACCGTGCTGGCACACAGCATGGGCGGCCTGGTCATCCGCAGTGCACTGGTCGCTGCCAAAGAGGAATCGCTCAACTGGCCATCGAAGCTGAAAAACATCATCTTTCTTGGCACACCGCACCATGGCGCGCCGTTGGAGCGGGCGGGCAACTGGCTGGATGTGATCCTGGGCAGCACGCCCTACTCGCGTCCGTTTGCCAAGCTCGGGCAGTTGCGAAGCGCGGGCATCACTGACTTGCGCTACGGCCATGTGGTCGATGCTGACTGGCAAGGCCACGACCGCTTTCACAAAAAACCCGACAGCCGCACGCAGGTCCCGCTGCCACTGTCGAGCAAACCGGGCGCAGGCGTGATGGCCGGCGTGGCCAGCTTTACCATTGCCGCCACCCTCTCAGGGCCGCGAAGTCCCATTGCAGACCGGCTGATTGGCGACGGCCTGGTGCCCCTGCCCAGCGCCTTGGGTGAGCATGCCGACCCGGCGCGCACCCTGGCGTTTGACAAGTCAGCGCGGCGCATCGTCTACCGAACCAGCCACATGGCGCTACTCAGCAGCCCTGAGGTCGCAGAGCAACTGCTGACCTGGCTGGCGGCGGCTGACGACTGATATGCCCGCCCAACATGCCGCTCGGGTCTGAACGCAGCAGCAGATTTCGCCTTCTGGATGCTATTGTATAGATAGCAAATTATCTATATAATACGAGGACTATAGGCATATTTTATCATTTTTTTGGCAAAATTCCGTCAAAAACAGCCTTAGTATACCCAATATGGGTATATTGAGGCTGTTTTGATGGTTTTTTCTACCCTGCCCGCGCGAACTGCAGCACGCCGTCGTCAACCCTGCCAAAGCGCAGCAGCAGGATGTCTTTGGGATAATTTTGGTAGAGCTTCCATGGCGCTTTGGAGCCCTGCTTCGGGAACAGATGAATCGAGCGCGCGAAGTAGCTTGACGAAAAATCCACCCACGGCACCTCGGTGATGGACGCGTCGGCATTGCGTGGCGTGCACTGGGAGATGCCGTTCTTCTTCATGTAGTTGAGCAAACGGCAGACGTACTCGCAGGTCAGATCGCACTTCAGCGTCCACGAGGCATTGGTGTAGCCAAAGCTCGATGCCAGGTTGGGGATGCCGCTGTACATCAGGCCCTTGTAGTTCAGCGTCCTGGCCATGTCGACGCGCTGGCCGTCCACGGTCAGCGCCAGGCCACCGAGCACCTGCAGGTTCAGTCCGGTGGCAGTGACGATGATGTCGGCATCCAGTGTGTCACCCGATTTGAGCTGGAGGCCAGCCGGGGTGAATCGTTCGATCTCGTCGGTCACCACCGACGCCTTGCCGGATTTGATCGCGTCGAACAGGTCGCCATCTGGCACCAGGCACAGCCGTTGGTCCCAGGGGTTATAGCGCGGCGTGAAGTGTTTTTTGACGTCGTAATCCGGCCCCAGCGCCATGCGCACGCCACCTAGCAACAGTTTCTTGACCTTGTTGGGGTTGCTGCGGCACAGGTAGAAAATGTACATGCCCAACAGCACCCGCTTCCAGCGTGTGATGGCGTACGCCAGCTTGGCGGGCAGGTAGCGGCGCAACCGGTTGGCAATGACGTCTTCTGAGGGCCGAGCCACCACGTAGGTAGGAGAGCGCTGCAGCATGGTGACGTGGGCAGCCGTCAAAGCCAGGGCGGGCACGAGCGTGACGGCCGTGGCGCCGCTGCCAATAATCACCACGCGCTTGCCCGTGTAGTCCATCTCGGCAGGCCATTTTTGCGGATGCACCACCGCGCCTGAAAAGTCTTTCACGCCTTCAAATTCAGGCGTGAAACCTTCCACATAGCTGTAGTAACCCGAGCACATGAACAGAAAATTGCAGGTGATCTGCACCGACCCTGCGCCCTGGGCGCGCTCGGCCTCTACTGTCCACTTTGCATCAACGCTTGACCACGAGGCCGCCTTCACGGCATGCCCAAAACGGATATGCCGCTCAATGCCGTGGTCCCGCGCTGTGTCCTGAACGTATTTCAAAATCGATGGGCCGTCGGCAATGGCTTTAGGCTCCTCCCACGGCTTGAAGGAATAGCCCAGCGTGTACATGTCCGAGTCTGAACGAACGCCCGGGTAGCGAAACAGGTCCCAGGTGCCGCCGATGCTGGCGCGCGCTTCGAGGATCGCGAAGCTTCGGTCCGGGCAATTGGTGTGCAGGTGGTAAGCCGCCCCAATGCCCGAGAGGCCTGCGCCAACAATCAGTACGTCAAAATGTTCTGTCTGCATGAAAATATCCTGTGCTTCTGCTTCTGATTGTGCTTCTGCTTGTGTCTGTGCCGGGTGGCATACACTCATTCTGTGACAAATGTGAACGATCCATCCACTCTGGCTGACATGCCGGCGACAGTCCCTGCCCAAGGCGCTGAACGGGGCACCACCGTGGCTGTCGCCGCGGCCAGCCCCGGCCATTTTGACGAGCTTCACGGCCGTGTGGAGCGCCGCGCCGCACCGAGACTTGATGCCGAAGGTTTTGATGCTGCCAACCTGGCGTCCAACAGCCAACACTACACAGCCGCCTGGGCTCAGTTTTTTGGGTCTATCGAGGCCGACGGGCTGGGCGACCTGAACCAGCGCGCAGCCAGCCTGGAGCGCCAGGTCCGTGACAACGGCGTGACCTACAACGTCTATTCTGACGCCGGGGGGCCACAGCGGCCGTGGGCGCTGGACCTGTTCCCGCTGATCATCACCGCTGCTGACTGGCTGCATATCGAGCACGGTGTGAAGCAGCGGGTGCAGTTGCTGGACCAGGTCATGGCCGATGTGTACGGCGCGCAAACCTTGCTGGGCAGCGGCCTGTTGCCGCCAGCATTGGTGCAGGGGCATCCGGGCTATCTGCGTGAAATGCATGGCGTGAAGCCGGTCGGTGGCAACCACCTGCACATTGCCGCTTTTGACCTGGCGCGGGGACCCCACGGGCAATGGTCGGTGGTATCACAACGCACCGAAGCGCCCAGTGGCCTGGGGTATCTGCTGGAAAACCGGCTGATCGTGTCGCACCTGTTCGCGCAAGGCTTCGAGACCATGAAAGTCCAGCGCCTGGCCAGCACCTACCGCGCGCTGATGGACGGCATCCGCCAGATGAGTCCGGGGGGTGCCGATTCGCACATTGCGGTCTTGACACCCGGCCCCTACAACGAAACCTACTTTGAGCACGCCTACCTTGCGCGCTACCTCGGCTTGACGCTGGTTCAGGGCAATGACCTGATCGTGCGCGACCAGCACCTCTACCTCAAGACGCTCAAGGGGCTGGAGCCAGTTCACGCGCTGCTCAAGCGGGTGGACGATGCGTTCATGGATCCGCTTGAACTGCGTTCAGATTCAACGCTCGGCATCGCGGGCCTGCTGCAGGTGATTCGCGCCGGCAACCTGCTGGTGGCCAATGCGCCGGGCTCGGGGCTGCTTGAGTCGCCCGCGCTGCTCGGGTTTTTGCCCGCGCTGTCGCAGCACTTGCTGGGTGAAGAACTCGCCTTGCCGTCACTGGCCACCTGGTGGTGTGGCGAACGTTCTGCCATGGAAACGGTGCTGCCGCAACTGTACAGCTGCGCCATCAAGCCCACCTACCCCGGCGCCCTCACGCAGGGCAATTTCGACGCCGTGCTGGGCCACACCTTGAGCGAACGCGAGCGCGACGAATGGGCCGGGCGCATCGCCCTGCACGGTGATGACCACACGGTTCAGGCCTACGCACCGCTGTCGCAAATGCCGACCTGGCGCGGCGACGGCGATCGCAACGCGATGGGTTTGAATTCCGTCATCCTGCGGGTGTTTGCAGTGGCCGACGGTGCCCAGTCGTGGCGCGTCCTGCCGGGCGGCCTGGCACGCGTTGCGGGCAGCGGCAAGGACATTGCGGCCATGCAACACGGTGGCAGCAGTGCCGATGTCTGGGTCATGACCGATGGCCCGGTCGACAAAACGTCCTTGCTGCAGGCTGGCCTCTCGGCGCCCGCCGTGACCCAGCGCAAACGCATGGTCACCAGCCGGGCGGGTGAAAACCTTTACTGGCTGGGGCGGTATACCGAGCGCAGCGAGAACCAGATTCGCCTGGCCCGCCTGACGATGGAGGGCTTGCACGGGGAAGACCAGTCATCGGCACCGCTGCTGTCCTGGCTGTCCCAAATGGCGGTGGCCAACACCCTGGTGTTGCCTGGCGTGCCTTCTGCCACGCAGGCCCGGCGCGTGTTCGAACGCTCTTTGATCAGCAGCCTGGGCAGCAGTGAGCTTGCCACCAGCGTGGGCTACAACCTGCGCGCGCTGCGCATGGCGGCCTCCAGCGTGCGGGAGCGCCTGTCGCTGGAACACTGGAACCTGATCGTCCGCTGCGAGGCCGAACTGAGCCAGGCCTGCGCCCAATTTGAGTTGACCGGCGAGTTCTCGGCGCTCGAAGCAATGCGGGTCCTGAAGATCGCCAACGACCAGCTGACGGCCATCACCGGCGCACAGACCGACCGCATGACCCGCGACGACGGCTGGCGGCTGCTGAGCATCGGGCGGTTGATTGAGCGCCTGCGGTTCCTCTCGCAATCGCTGCTGCGCGGCTTTGACACAGGCTCAGTTCTGACCGACGGTGGTTTTGACGCCATGATTGCGCTGTTTGACAGCACCATTCCATTTCACGCGCAGTTCCAGCAGAGCAACGACATCACCGCCATGCTGGACCTGCTGCTTCTGGACCGCGACAACCCGCGCTCGGTCGGCTGGGTGGCACAAACCCTGCGCGGGCGGCTGGCCAGGCTGGCAGGCAGCGCGCCAGACCAATTGAGCGAACTGGCCATGCGCGTGCCCAACCCCGCTGTCTGGTCACTTGAGGCGCTGTGTCAACCCGATGCAGCCGGGCACTATGGCACGTTGATCGACTTGCTGCTGCAATGCGGGCAGTGTGCCTATGAGGTGTCGGAAGATGTGAGCCAGCTTTATTTCACGCATTCCGACGACGCCAGGCAAAGCCTCGGGGTGTGAATGAACCTGCAAATTACCCATGAGACCCGGTACGACTACGAGCCGATGGTCGAGGTTGCGCAGCACGTTTGCCATCTGCAGCCGTTAAGCAATGCCAGCCAGGCGCTGATTTCACATACAGTGCAGATCAGCCCCGAGCCGGATGGGCAAACCACCTCTTACGATGTTTATGGCAACACGCGGCTGTTTTTTTCATTGCAGACCTCGCACAGCCAGCTTTTGGTGACCGCCCGAAGCAAGGTGGCTACCTGCACCCGAGAGATGCCGCAGAGCAGTCTGCCCTGGGAGCCCGTGCGCGAAGGCTTTCGCTATGCGGCCGGCCGACCGTACGATGCAGCAGCAGATTTTCTGTTCGCCTCGCCGTTCATACCGCGCCACGCAGACTTTGCCGCCTACGCACGGCCGAGTTTTGAGGCGGGGCAGCCATTGCTGCTGGCGGCGCAGCATCTCATGCAACGCATTCACACCGAATTTACCTACGAAAGCCAGAGCACCGAGATCAACACCCCGGCATTGTCGGCACTGGCCCAGCGAAAAGGCGTTTGCCAGGATTTTGCCCATATCATGATCGCCTGCCTGCGTTCGCTCGGTCTGCCCGCCCGCTACGTCAGCGGATACCTCTTGACGCGGCCGCAACCGGGTGAGGTAGCGCTCACCGGCAGTGACGCATCACACGCCTGGGTCTCCGTTTATGTGCCAGATTTTCCGC
>JANMCB010000031.1:0-2637 GCA_031360805.1 Rhodoferax sp. | reverse complement strand
TGGCTGGCCGGCAAGTGCGACAAGCCCAATGCCTATGCTTACGATGCCGAAATTGCAACCGCGCTCAAGAGATTGCTAAGCCAGAACCAGCTCTATACCCATTCGCCAATGGTGAATTCCTCGCTTTGGGCCACTGTGCAGGGCCGCGTCGTGACGATTGAAGGTTGCGTTGCGGGAGACGTGGCGACGGGTTTCGACCATGCGCTGATCAGGACCCAAATTGAAACCATGGCGTCCGCCGTGCCGAATGTGCTGCAGGCGGTGGCGTTGATTCGTGTCAGCGCAGAGGCAAGGGCAGGGCTTGCGGTGCCGTACAAGGTTCGGCCCTGAAAGTCAGGCTCAAGTCATCACCATTCTGTAACCCGCCGGGCCGGGCAACATCCGGTTCAAAATAAGGCGGTTGCGCTATGATTGACGTTTACGTAAACGTCAATTAGCGGCGTTGCCCGTGTTCGCCCCATTTTTGGAGACTTCTGCGTCATGACCAACCTGTCCGCCGACTACCAAGCCCTGGCCAATTACCGCCCCACCCACAAGGTGCGTTTCGTCACGGCGGCAAGCCTGTTTGACGGGCACGACGCGGCCATCAACATCATGCGGCGCATCCTGCAGGGCATGGGCGCCGAGGTGATCCACCTCGGACACAACCGCAGCGTGGAGGAAGTGGTCACCGCTGCCTTGCAGGAAGACGCGCAGGGTATCGCCATCAGCTCCTACCAAGGCGGGCACGTAGAGTATTTCAAGTACATGGTTGACCTGCTGCGCGAGCGGGGTGGGGCACACATTCAGGTATTTGGTGGCGGCGGCGGCGTGATCGTGCCGCCCGAGATTGCCGAGTTGCAGGCTTACGGCGTAGCGCGAATTTTCAGCCCGCAGGACGGCCAGAAAATGGGCCTGCAGGGCATGATTGGCGAGATGGTGATGCGCTGTGACAGAGACCTCACGGGTTTTGCACCCAAAGACATGGCTGCGATTCAGGGTCATTCAGAAGCCAGTTGGCGGGCGCTGGCGCAATTGATTACAGCCATTGAGGGCTCCACAATCAAAGACGAGGCAGCAGCCATGATCCGCGCTCAGGCGGCTACCCAAAAAGTGGCGGTCGTTGGCATCACCGGCACCGGTGGGGCCGGCAAATCATCGCTCACCGACGAGTTGATCCGCCGTTTGCGGCTGGATCAAAACGACAGTCTTCGCGTAGCAGTGATATCCATCGATCCGTCGCGCCGCAAGAGCGGTGGCGCGCTCCTGGGCGACCGAATCCGCATGAATGCCATTTCGCCGTGGCAGCAAGGCCCGCGCGTTTTCATGCGCAGCCTTGCCACGCGCGATTTCGGCAGCGAAATCAGCCAGGCCCTGCCTGACGTGATCGCCGCCTGCAAGGTGGCTGGTTTTGACTTGATCGTGGTCGAAACATCGGGTATCGGCCAGGGCGACGCGGCCATCGTGCCCCACGTGGACGTGCCCCTTTACGTGATGACGCCTGAGTTTGGCGCTGCGAGCCAGCTTGAGAAGATTGACATGCTTGACTTTGCGGAATTCGTAGCGATCAACAAGTTCGACCGAAAAGGTTCGCTTGATGCCCTGCGCGACGTGTCCAAGCAGGTGCAGCGCAACAAGGAAGCCTGGACCACGCCCGCCGACCAGATGCCGGTGTTTGGCACGATGGCCGCGCGCTTCAATGACGATGGCGTGACGGCGCTTTACCAGGCGCTCAAACCGCGCCTGGCTGCGCTGGGCGTGAAGCTGGATCAGGACAACACGAACGGCCTGTTGCCCGTGGTCAACGTGCGCCACAGCACCAACCAGACGCCCGTGGTGCCTGCGGCCCGTACGCGCTATCTGGCCGAAATCAGCGACACGGTGCGCGGCTACAAGCTCCGTGCCCGGGCACAGGCACGGCTGGCCCGCGAAATTCAACAACTTCGCGCCACGGCAGGCATGTTGCAAACCGACAAACCCGAACGCCATCGGGCTGTGGAAGCCGTCAACGACATTGCGCAGCAACGCGACGGTCTGTTGGGCGCACCGGAGCGCAAGCTATTGGCGCAATGGCCAGAAATGCAGAAGGCCTACGCGGGGGAAGAATATGTCGTCAAAATCCGCGACAAGGAAATCCGCACGGCACTGACCACCAAGTCCTTGAGCGGCACCACCATCCGCAAAGTGGCGCTGCCCCAATACGAAGACCATGGCGAAATCCTCAAATGGCTGATGCTGGACAACGTGCCAGGCAGCTACCCGTACACCGCAGGCACCTTTGCCTTCAAGCGTGAAGGTGAAGACCCGACGCGCATGTTCGCGGGCGAAGGCGATGCTTTCAGAACCAACACGCGCTTCAAGCTGCTGAGTTCGGGCATGGAAGCCAAGCGTTTAAGCACCGCGTTTGACTCTGTCACGCTGTATGGCAACGACCCTGACCCGCGCCCCGACATCTACGGCAAAGTGGGCAACAGCGGTGTGTCCATCGCCACGCTGGACGACATGAAAGTGCTTTACGGCGGCTTTGACCTGTGCAGCCCGAGCACCAGTGTGAGCATGACCATCAACGGGCCCGCTCCCAGCATTCTGGCGATGTTCATGAACACCGCCATCGACCAGAATCTGGACAAGTTCAAGGCCGACAATGGCCGCGAACCC
>JANMCB010000019.1:0-8943 GCA_031360805.1 Rhodoferax sp. | reverse complement strand
ACAGATGTTGAGTGCCGGTGAGCGTCAAGTTTTTGTCTATGGCACGCTGCGCCGGGGAGGTGCCAACGACATCACTCTACTCACGCCAGCGCCGCGGTTTGTGGGTCGCGGTGCTGTTTGGGGCACGCTGTACCACCTGGGAGGCTACCCTGGACTTGTATTGGACGGCGCGATTCCAGGCTCGACGCCAACCACAATTGCCGGTGAGGTCTACGCCGTCTCGCAGGCGCTGGAAAGGACACTGGACGAAATAGAAGGGCTCTATCCAGTGCCCAATGGGGAATACATCAAGCGGGAAGTTCCGGTTGAAGTTGCGGGCAACCAGGTGGTTTGCATCGTGTATGAAGTTGCCCCGCTGAATGTGAAGAACCGCCATGTCATCACCTGCGGCGACTGGCTGCAGCTTTTGAACGCCAGCCCACGGCACTTCCCTCTGAAGTGAAGCCGACTTTTCATACAATTCAGTTTCGTTCGGCACAACCGACAATCTGACGCGTGCAATTGTCGGCAAGCCAATTTGAAATTCAACTGATCTTTGAGTACCATGAAAAAGCTTCTTTGGATCGTCACAGTGGCGGGGATCGCATTGATCGGCTGCGGAAAGAAAGACGATGGGACAGTTCAGGCGCCAACGCAGCCTGCCACCAGTCTTCCAGCCAGCGCAGCCAGCCCTGCTGTGCTCGCCGCCGCAAATGCAGAAGAAAAGGTGCTCAACATCTACAACTGGCCGGACTATATCGCCAAGGATATGGTGACCAATTTTGAGAAAGAATCCGGCATCAGGGTCAACTACCAGACGTTTGAGAACAATGAGGCACTGCAGGCCAAACTGGTGGCAGGAAACAGTGGCTATGACCTCGTGGTGCCCGGCGCGGTGTTCGCCAAGTCACAAATCGATGGCGGGCTGCTGATGAAGCTGGACAAATCCAAGGTCGCAAACTACGGCAACCTTGATGCCGAGGTCATGGCGAAGCTCAATGTCGTTGACCCCGGCAACGCGTATTTGATCCCATGGGCCTGGAGCTATACCACCGTGGGCATCAACAAGTCCATGGTCGCCAAAGCGCTGGGCGCGACACCGCTTCCGGACAACGCATGGGAACTGGTTTTCAACCCGACCTATACCGCGCGGCTGAAATCCTGCGGCATCGCATTTCTGGATTCACCGACCGAAGTGATTCCGCCCGCCATGCATTTCATGGGCAAAAACCCCTATTCCAGCGAGCCGGCAGATCACAAGGCAGCGGGCGAGATGCTGGCCAAAGTTCGACCGCACGTAAGATTGTTTTCAAGCACCATGATCGATGATTTGGCGGGCGGCAAGGCCTGCGTGGCCCTGGGCTGGGCTGGCGACATGAACATTGCGCGTGCCAGGGCGATCGAGAACAAGAATGGAAACGAAATTCAGGTGCTCGTGCCGGCCACGGGTGGGCTGGCGTTTTTTGACAATCTGGCGATTCCCAAGGATGCCAAGCACCCCAACAATGCGCTGGCATTCATCAATTATTTTCTGAAGCCGGAGGTCGCAGCATCGTTGACCAATGAACTGAGCTACCCCACCGCCAACAAGCAAAGTGTGGCCAGCGTCAAGCCCGAAATTGCCAATGACAAGACGGTCTATCTGGATTCAGAGAGTCTGAAGAAATTGGTGCCTCCGTCGAGTTTTACCAATGCGGGCCGTGAGTCCATGAGCAGTGTGTTCACGCTGTTCAAAAAGGGCACTTAGGCCAATGGTTGCTGCGGCGCCAGGCGACGATTGCTTTTTGCAGGCCCACCACCTCGTCAAGCGGTTTGACGAGGTGGAGGCGGTCAGCGAGGTGTCGCTTGCTGTCAAGAAGGGCGAGATCTTCGCGTTGTTGGGCAGCTCAGGCTGCGGCAAGTCGACACTGCTTCGAATGCTCGCGGGCTTTGAAAAGCCCAGTTCTGGTTCAATCTTCCTGGGCGGCGTTGACATTGCAACGTTTCCGCCTTACCGCCGCCCGATCAACATGATGTTTCAGTCGTATGCGTTGTTTCCTCACTTGAGCGTGTGGGACAACATCGCGTTCGGGCTGAAGCGCGAGGGCATGCCTGCGGCTCAGATACTTGCGCGTGTGGACGAGATGCTGGGTCTGGTGCAGCTCGGCGAGTTTGCGAAGCGCAAACCGCACCAGCTCTCAGGCGGGCAGCAGCAGCGCGTGGCCCTCGCCCGCAGCCTTGCCAAGCGGCCCCAGCTCCTTCTTCTGGATGAACCGCTGGGCGCGCTGGACCGTCAATTGCGTGAGCGGACGCAGTTTGAACTGGTCAATATCATCGAGAAAGTTGGCGTGACCTGCGTGATGGTGACCCACGATCAGGAAGAGGCAATGACCATGGCGTCGCGCATCGCGGTCATGAGCCATGGCAAAGTGGTCCAGGTCGGAACGCCAAAGGAGATTTACGAATTTCCCGTATCCCGGTTCGTCGCCGATTTCATAGGCAACATCAACATCTTCGACGGGCGGATCCATGCTGCCAGCGCCGGTCAATGTGAGGTCCAGACGGATACCGGGCTCATGCGGGTCGCCAGTGCTGCGCCACACCTGGCGGGTGCAGCGGTTGCTGTCGGGATACGCCCCGAGAAAATCAACCTGTCTGGAACCAAACCTGTGGACAGAGCCAACCTTTTCAGCGGCACCGTGCGCGAGATTGGCTATCTGGGAAGTTACACCAGCTTTATCGTTGAGCTGGAAGGTGGAAAAACGCTGCGCGTCAATACGATCAACCATGTTCATGAGATACGCCAACCGGGAGCCGACGTCACTTGGGGCGACCATGTTTTCGTTTGGTGGGATGCGCGTGCGTCCGTCGTACTGACGCAGTAAGGCCCAAATGCAATGACTTCAAGACGGTCCCTGATGTCGGCCATTGCGCCGGGCCGGCGGTTTGTGATCAGTGTGCCATTCGTGTGGCTTCTGCTTTTCTTTGCTTTGCCGTTCCTGATTCTGCTTCGCATCAGCATCACCGATATGGGGAGCGGAATCGATCCCTTTGCGCCCCTGCTGGACACCTCTTCGGGGCAATGGCAATGGCGGTTGAAGTGGGGCAACTACACATCGATCTTCAAAGAACCTGGCATTGCGGCGACATTTGGTGACACCATCTATGTCGGCGCTTACTGGACTTCCATTCGTTACGCCCTGCTGACGACGGTGCTGTGCCTCTTTATCGGCTATCCGTTTGCCTACTTTATGGCGCGGGCCAAGACCGGCATTCGGCCCGTGTTGTTGATGCTGGTCATGCTGCCGTTCTGGACCTCGTTTCTCCTGCGCGTCTATGCTTGGAAAGGCATCCTGGCTGACCAAGGTGTGGTCAATCAGTTTTTGATGTGGACGGGTATTGTCAGCGTGCCCTTGCAGATGGTGTACACGGACGTTTCAATGCTGGTCGGCATGACTTACGTCTACCTGCCCTTCATGATCTTGCCGGTTTACGCGACGCTGGTCAAAATGGACTTGCGCTTGCTGGAGGCAGCTTACGACCTGGGTGCCAGCTCGTGGAAGGCGTTCTGGCTGGTCACCGTGCCCTTGAGCCGCGCGGGCATCCTCTCGGGGTGCATGCTGGTGTTCATTCCGTCGGTGGGGGAGTTCGTAATTCCCTCGCTTCTGGGCGGCGCTGAGAACATCCTGATTGGCCGTGTGGTGTGGGACGAAATGTTCAGCAGCAACAACTGGCCGCGGGCTGCAGCGCTCGCCGTTGTGATGATTTTGCTGATCCTGGTGCCTCTCGCGGTCTACCACCGGCACAGCACGGTGCAACTGGATTCGCGGGGCGGCTGATATGAGCGGCATGACCCGTCTTATGCATCGCTACTTTGGACGCTTCTGGTTGCTGGCCGTGTTTTTCTTTCTCTACGCGCCGCTGTTCTTCCTGATCCTCTTTTCTTTCAACAGCACGCGCCAGGACGCTGTTTTCACAGGTTTCTCCTTGCGCTGGTACCAGGCACTTTCGCAAGACGCCAAGCTGGTCGACGGCTTCTTCCTGTCCTTGAAGGTGGCGCTATTCACGGGAACGCTGTCGGTCATCCTGGGCGGATTCGCCGCCTTCGTATTGGTGCGCTACACCCGCTTTCGGGCGCGCCCGCTGTTTTCGGGCATGGTCAATGCGCCCATGGTCATGCCCGAGGTCATCCTTGGTCTGTCACTGCTGCTGCTGATGGTGTCTGTACAGCGTGCCGTGGGCTGGCCCGAGCGCGGCTTCGTCACCATCGTGCTGGGGCACGCGCTCTTGGGGATGGCTTACGCGACGGTTGTCATCCAGTCCCGGCTGTCCGAGATGGATCGCTCCATTGAAGAGGCCGCCATGGACTTGGGCGCACGGCCGATGCAGGTGTTTTTTCTGGTGACCCTGCCCAACATGTCGCAGGCGGTGATGTCAGCCTGGCTGCTGACGTTCACGCTTTCGTTCGATGACGTGGTGATTTCGGAGTTCCTGTCGGGACCCGGTGTCACCACCTTGCCGCAGGTCATCTTCAGCTATGCGCGACGAGGGGTGAATCCATCAATCTACGCGGCGGCAGCCTTGCTGATCGCAGCGATTTCGCTTGCGGTGGTGATTTACACCATTTATGTGGCACGCCAGGGGCGACGGGCGGGCCAATTTTCGTAGGTTTTTCACGAAGCGTTTGGATATTTTGCAATGTGAAAATTAGACATGTTGCAGCGCAAGAAAATTTCTCAATATGAGAAGTTGCATTTCATAATTTGGAATTATCCTTTAAGTAGTTGATTATGCTCAGATAAAAATATGTCTTCTATAAGACATAAGAGGTGAAAAAGTCTTATATAAGACTTAGAATTCACGCATCAGCAGCGAATTTAAAAGCGTGTTGTTGTCGAGTTTTTCATCACCTCAAGGAGTGTTTCCATGCCACAAAGCCTCACCGAACAACTGAGCCGCGACCAGCAAATCCAGGCCCTGGAAAAAGACTGGGCCACCAACCCCCGATGGAAAGGCATCAAGCGCGGCTATAGCGCTGCAGACATCGTGCGCCTGCGCGGCAGCTTCCCGATCGAGCACACGCTGGCCCGTCGCGGCGCCGAAAAGCTGTGGGATTTGCTGCATACCGAACCCTACGTCAACTGCCTTGGCGCTTTGACCGGTGGGCAAGCCATGCAGCAGGTCAAGGCAGGCGTGAAAGCCATTTACCTGTCGGGCTGGCAAGTGGCCGCTGACAACAACACCTATTCGTCGATGTACCCTGACCAGTCGCTGTACCCGGTGGATTCGGTACCAAAGGTCGTTGAAACCATCAACAACACCTTCCGTCGTGCCGATGAAATCCAGCACGCCAAAGGTATCGACGCAGGTGGCAAAGACTACATCGACTACTTTGCGCCCATCGTGGCCGACGCAGAAGCCGGCTTTGGCGGCGTGCTCAACGCCTTTGAATTGATGAAGGCCATGATCAAGGCCGGCGCCGGCGGCGTGCATTGGGAAGACCAGTTGGCGTCCGTCAAGAAATGCGGCCATATGGGCGGCAAAGTGCTGCTGCCCACCCGTGAGTCTTGCCAAAAGCTGATTGCCGCGCTCATGGCGGCCGACGTCTGCGGCGTGCACACCCTGGTCATCGCCCGCACCGACGCAGAAGCCGCCGATTTGCTCACCAGCGACTACGACGACATCGACAAGCCGTTCCTGACCGGTGAGCGCACCGCCGAAGGCTTCTACAAAACCCGCAAGGGCATCGACCAGGCCATCGCCCGCGCCAACGCCTACGCCGAATACGCTGATTTGGTGTGGTGCGAAACCGGCACGCCGGATCTTGATTTTGCGAAGAAATTTGCCGACGCCGTGCACAAGGTTCACCCCGGCAAGATGCTGGCCTACAACTGCTCGCCGTCCTTCAACTGGAAGAAAAACCTGGACGACGCCACCATTGCCAAGTTCCAGCGTGAATTGGGCGCCATGGGCTACAAGTACCAGTTCATCACCCTGGCTGGCATCCATTCCATGTGGTCCAACATGTACGACTTGAGTCAGGACTACGTCAATCGCGGCATGACGGCCTATGTCGAAAAAGTGCAGGAGCCAGAGTTCGCCGCACGTGACCGTGGCTACACCTTTGTGTCGCACCAGCAAGAGGTCGGTACTGGCTACTTCGATGAAGTCACCACGACCATCCAGGGCGGCAAATCAAGCGTGACAGCGCTCACGGGTTCTACCGAAGAAGAGCAATTCCACTGATCTGGAACCGGGTCAGCCTTGACTGTTGTCAGGGCTGTACGCGATCAAAGGCCCGCTGGCTTACCGGCGGGCCTTTTTTTTACGGACGCCACGTCAAGGGCGCCAATATACCTAATTTGGGTATATTGCAGGCTGAAAACTGATAAAATCAAAGAAATATTAATGAAATATGCCGCTAGCCCTCGTATATTATAGGTTTATAGCTATATGTTTAATAGCAAAAAAGTCAACTTAACTTGCGCGTTAAAATAGACCCAATTCATCATTTGAACAAGAGCGAGAAAGGCAACCTGGTTATGACACCGCGAACTACATCGGCACAGTTTTCATAAGCCATCAGGTTGCGGCTGCGCGCGTCTGGGTGCGCTGGCAGCTACCAAATCAGAAGTAAAGCGCGGCACCTACCGTGCTTTTTTTTCGCCCTCTGTTTTTCAGAATTCATTTTTAGCAGGTTTTCATCATGATTCAAATCACACTTCCTGACGGCTCTAACCGCGAGTACCCTGGCCCGGTCACGGTGGCAGAGGTGGCGGCATCTATTGGCGCAGGCTTGGCCAAGGCGGCACTGGCCGGCAAAGTAGACGGCAAAATTGTTGACACCAGTTTTGTCATTGAACAAGACAGCCCGCTTGCCATCATCACGGCCAAAGATGCAGATGGCCTGGAGGTGATTCGCCATTCGACGGCGCATTTGCTGGCCTACGCCGTGAAAGAGCTGTTTCCCGAAGCCCAGGTGACGATTGGCCCGGTGATCGAGCATGGCTTCTTTTACGACTTTTCCTATAAGCGCCCGTTCACGCTGGAAGACCTGGCCGCCATCGAGAAGAAAATGACCGAGTTGTCCAACAAAGACGAGCCCGTCACGCGCCGAGTGCTGCCGCGCGACGAGGCGGTGGCGTACTTCAAGGGCATGGGCGAGCACTACAAGGCCGAGATCATCGGCAGCATTCCAGCGGGCGAAGACGTATCGCTCTACCGCGAAGGCCAGTTTGAAGACCTATGCCGTGGCCCCCACGTGCCCAGCACCGGCAAGCTCAAACACTTCAAGCTGATGAAGCTCGCGGGCGCGTATTGGCGCGGCGACCATCGCAATGAAATGTTGCAGCGAATCTACGGCACGGCCTGGGCCACCAAAGACGAGTTGCAACAGCATTTGACGATGCTTGAAGAGGCTGAAAAGCGGGATCATCGCAAGCTGGGCCGTGAGCTGGATCTGTTCCACATTGACGAGCATTCGCCCGGCACAGTGTTCTGGCATCCCAAGGGCTGGACGTTGTGGCAGGGCGTGGAGCAGTACATGCGCCGCGTCTACCAGGACAACGGTTACCAGGAAGTCAAAGGGCCGCAGATTCTGGACAAAGGCCTGTGGGAGAAAACTGGCCACTGGGACAAGTACCGCGACAACATGTTCACGACCGAGTCCGAGAAGCGCGACTACGCCTTGAAGCCGATGAACTGCCCCGGCCACATCATCATCTTCAACCAGGGGATCAAGAGCTACCGCGACCTGCCGTTGCGCTACGGCGAATTTGGCCAGTGCCACCGCAACGAACCAACGGGCGGGCTGCACGGCATTATGCGGGTGCGCGCCTTCACGCAGGACGACGGGCACATCTTTTGTACCGAAGCCCAAATCCTGGCCGAATGCGTGGCCTACACGGCACTACTGCAAAAAGTTTATACCGACTTCGGTTTCAAAAATATTATCTACAAGGTGGCGACGCGCCCGGCCGAGCGAATTGGTTCGGATGGAAGCTGGGACAAGGCTGAGGAGGCGCTGATGGCCTGCCTGCGCGCATCGGGCTGCGAATTTGAAATCGCACCGGGCGACGGCGCGTTTTACGGACCCAAGATTGAATACACGCTCAAAGACGCCATTGGCCGCCAATGGCAATGCGGCACCATGCAGGTCGATTTTTCCATGCCGGAGCGCCTGGGTGCGGAGTATGTGGGGGAGGACGGCGCGCGCCACCGTCCCGTGATGCTGCACCGGGCCATCGTGGGCAGCCTGGAGCGGTTTATCGGGATTTTGATCGAAGAACACGCTGGTGCCTTGCCAACCTGGCTGGCCCCCGTGCAGGTTGCCGTGCTGTGCATTACCGACGCGCAGGCTGATTATTGTCGCGAAATTGCCGCAAAACTGAGGAAATCACTGCCAAATCAAGACCTTAGGGTCATCACGGACCTGCGCAATGAGAAAATAACGCGTAAAATCCGCGAGCATTCAATGCAAAAGCTTCCTTACATCCTGGTCGTGGGTGACAAAGAGAAGGAAGCTGGTGCCGTTGCGGTGCGCGCCCGGGGCAATCTTGACCTCGGTGTAATGTCCCTCGATGCATTCGTGCAAAAAATATCAGGCGACATCACTCACAAATCTGTGAGCTAGACGGTTTTAAACCCAAGTGGTTTTGGTCCCAATAGCTGCTTTGTCCGCGCGCACTAACCGGTGTATTGAGTGCTGAAAGCTACCCGTTTTGGTAGTAATTTTTTGAAGGAATGAGCCATCGCTACTGAATTTCGTGACCGCCGTCACCGTGAAGAACGCAAACATCGCCTGAACCGGGAAATCATGGCCCCGGAAGTTCGCCTCTCAGGCGTTGAAAACGAGCCGCTCGGCGTCGTCAGCCTGATGGAAGCCCTGCGCATGGCAGGCGAACTTGATGTTGATCTGGTTGAAATTTCTGCGACAGCAATCCCTCCGGTTTGCCGCCTCATGGATTACGGCAAGTTCAAGTACCA
>JANMCB010000536.1:0-2020 GCA_031360805.1 Rhodoferax sp. | reverse complement strand
TTGCAAGGGCCAGCGTGATCTCGTTGCGTCGCCTTTGCCACAACGCCATGAATTGCTGATACTGCGCGTCATCCGCAAATGAGCCCTCTGCGGAGTCATCGTCCGCGTTGACATCCAGCAACACCGGCAGGAATTCTGCTGGCGGAATCGGGCGGCGGCAGCAGATCAACGCAGCCATGAAGCCTTCGCAAAACTCCCACTCTGGGGTTTCATCATGGCGCGTGCGCAGGTCGTCAAGAAGGTCGTCAAGCGCTTCGAAATCGTCAACAGAAAGCGCCTGGAAATCAGGCTCAGCCGTTGCCAGTGCGCTTGGGGTGGTGGGTTCTGCTGTCATGGTGAAATTGGGTTGCGGGCCGCCAGTTTAGCGCTGGCCGAAGCGACTGCATAACCGTCAGATGGATCCCGTGCGGGCACAACAAACCCCGCCTCGCATCAGGAGACAATAGGACATGCTGAAAATTCTTGATTCTTTTTTTCCGATCCGCTACAGCGCGTTTGCCCTGACCGGCATCGGCTTTTTGCTCAGCATCTTTACGCTGGTGGCATTTGGTGTCGGGGCTTTGGCGGGGCTGGTGTTTCTGGTGCTGTTTGTGGTGGGCGTGTTTGACATGGTGCAAACCAGGCGCTCGGTACTGCGAAACTACCCGGTGATTGGCCACCTGCGCTTCATGCTTGAATTCATCCGTCCGGAGATGCGGCAGTATTTTCTGGAAAGCGATACCGAAGCCACGCCATTTTCGCGCTCGCAGCGCTCGCTGGTCTACCAGCGTGCCAAGGGCGAGCAGGACAAGAGGCCGTTTGGCACGCAGTTGGACGTGCACGCCAACGGGTATGAGTGGATCAACCATTCGGTGGTTCCCAGCAGAATTGCATCGGATGATTTCAGGGTGTGGATCGGGGGCGAACCTGGCGCCCCATTGGCAGATTCCAGCGGCTGCACCCAACCTTACCTGGCGAGCATTTTCAACATCTCGGCGATGAGTTTCGGTTCGCTCAGTGCCAACGCGATTCTGGCGTTGAATGCAGGCGCCAAACGCGGCGGCTTCGCGCACGACACGGGCGAAGGGTCGATCTCCGTGCACCATCGTGTTCATGGAGGCGACTTGATCTGGGAAGTGGCGTCGGGTTACTTCGGTTGCCGCAATGACGACGGCAGTTTCAGCGCCGAGAAGTTCGCCGCCAACGCCCGCGAACCGCAGGTGAAGATGATTGAACTCAAACTGAGCCAGGGTGCCAAGCCGGGCCATGGCGGCATGTTGCCTGGCGCGAAGGTCACGGTTGAAATTGCCAATGCGAGGGGCGTGCCGGTCGGGCTGGATTGTCTGTCTCCTGCATCACACAGCGCGTTTTCCACGCCCATCGAGATGATGCGGTTCATCGCGCGCCTGCGTGAACTGTCAGGTGGCAAACCCACCGGCTTCAAGCTGTGCATTGGCCACCCCTGGGAGTGGTTTGCCATGGTCAAAGCAATGCTGGAAACCGGCATCACGCCTGATTTCATCGTAGTTGACGGCGCAGAAGGTGGCACGGGCGCCGCGCCACTGGAGTTCACCGACCACGTGGGGGTGCCCCTGCAGGAAGGCCTGCGCCTGGTGCACAACACGCTGCGCGGCGCGGGCCTGCGCAATCGCATCAAGGTCGGCTGCGCCGGCAAAGTGGTCAGCGCGTTTGACATCGTGCGCCTGATGGCGCTGGGTGCCGACTGGTGCAACAGCGCGCGCGGTTTCATGTTCGCGTTGGGGTGCCTGCAGGCGCAGACTTGCCATACCGGTCAATGTCCGACCGGCGTCACTACGCAGGACCCGGTGCGTCAAAAGGCGCTGGTGGTGCCCGACAAGGCACAGCGCGTTTACAACTTTCATCAGCAAACCTTGCACGCTTTGAAGGAGCTGGTGCAGGCTGCCGGGCTGCAGCACCCGAGTGAGATTACCGCAGAACACATCGTTCGCCGGGGTGTTGATCAAAAAGTGCAGTTGCTGGCGCAGGCGATCCTGACGCAGATGCCCGATGGCGCGTTGGT
>JANMCB010000205.1:0-3752 GCA_031360805.1 Rhodoferax sp. | reverse complement strand
TGGCTGCGCAGCATGGCGCGGGTGCTTTGCAGCGCCTGCAGCATCTCCAGCGACTGGTCGTACAGCGTCTCGCCCGCAGGGGTAAGGCGGGTCGGGTAACTGCTGCGGTCCACCAGGTCGGTGCCGGCCCAGGCTTCCAGTGATTGAATGCGCCGCGAGAAGGCCGGCTGGGTGACGTGGCGCAATTGCGCCGAGCGGCTGAAGCTGCGGGTTTCAGCCAGACTGACAAAATCTTCAAGCCACTTGGTTTCCATGTCTTACTGCGCCAATCCCAGGTTGTTCCATGACATGACTTGCACGCCTTTGGCCGAAAAACTCTCTTTGCCGCCGTAGACCATGATGGGCTCTGCCGCCAGGCCACCAGCATACTTCTTCCAAAGGTCGAAAGCGCTGAGCCAGTCCGGACTGAAGGTTGTGCCAGACTTGACCTCCACCGCGTGGAGCTTGCCCTGATGCTCAAAGAGCAAATCAACTTCAACGCCGTGATTGTCCCGCCAGAAGTAAATGTCTGCGCTCAAGCCCTGGTTCCAGCGGTGCTTGAGCGTTTCAGAGACAACCCAGGTTTCAAAAATGGCCCCACGCATGGCGTGTGTCGCCAAAGTAACCGGGCTGTCTACGCGTAACAAGTGGCACAACAGGCCGGTGTCCAAAAAATAAAGCTTGGGCATCTTGACCAGACGTTTGCCGAAATTCTGATGGAATGGCTGCAACAGGTAGACCACATAACTGGCCTCCAGCACGGTCAACCAGCTTTTGGCCGTGGTGTGGCTGATGCCGCAGTCAGAGGCAAGGGCCGAGAGGTTGAGCAGTTGCCCGCTGCGGGCGGCACACATCAACACAAACCTGCGAAACAGCGACAGGTTGACAACACCCAGCACCTGGCGGACATCGCGCTCAATGTAAGTCGTGGTGTAGGCGACCAGCCACTGGCCTGGGCTTGCAATGCGCCGGCGCGAATCAAACAGGGCCGGATAAGCACCCAACCAAACTACGGACTCCATGGTTTTGCCCAAACGCCCGGCCTGGCGCAGCTCAGACGCCGACAGGGGCAGCAGCTGGATCAGCCCGACACGCCCCGCCAGCGACTGGCTGATGCGCCCGAGCAGGCCAAACTGCTGGGAGCCAGTCAAAATGAACTCGCCCATGCTCCCGCGTGCGTCCACCACGCCCTGCAGATAAGAAAACAGCTCAGGGGAATTTTGCACTTCGTCGAATATGGCCCCTTGGGGCAGCAAAGCCAGAAACTGGCGCGGATCGGAATTGAAACGCTGGCGGACCTCCAGGTCTTCAAAGGTGAAATAGGGCTTGTCCGGAAAACCCTGGCGCGCCAGCGTGGTTTTGCCAGATTGGCGCGGACCGGTGAGCGCGACCACCGGGAAACCCCGGGCCAGGCTGTTGGCCAGTTGTGCGGCTTGGCGTTCAATCATTTGTACAAATTGAAGTTTAGAAATGCAAATTGTACAGTTTTGAAGCTCCGCTGCAAGGTCGGCCGACGTGGCGAAACTGCGCTGAATGGCGCCGAGCGGCCGAAGCTGCGGGTTTCAGCCAGGCTGACGAAATCTTCAAGCCACTTGGTTTCCATGGTGTTTCACGACTTCTGGTTCATCGGGTCGGGGTCGCCCGCCAATAGTGGTAGCGCCAGCACAGGCGAAAGCCGAGTTTTTCATAAACGCGCACAGCGGCGACATTGGCTTCCTCGACCTGCAGAAAGGCTGATGAGACACCCCGCTGCTGCGCGGCACGGGCCAGCGAATGCAGGATACCCGATGCATGCCCGCGACCCCTGTACGCGGACAGGGTGCGCATGCCGTGAACGCCCAACCAGCCGAAGCCGAAGCTTCCAACGCCCGTGGCAACCACCTGCGAGGCACCTGCTTCCTTCGAGCACGCATAGACTGACCCAGCGGCGCGGCTGAGTGCCCGCACGCGGTGCGCGCCATCTACCGGGTCAAAGTCGTCGCCCAGATAGACCTGGCGCCAGGCGGCGTCCGGCTGGTCGGTCACCGTGGCCACGGTCACCGCTATGGGGCGTGAGTTTGCCAGGATTTCCTTGACGCTGGCGGCAAACGTCAGAGTGGGTTGCGTCGACTGGAAACCGCCTGCCAGCAGTGCTTCGTGCAAGTGCGCAAGCCCTCGCACATCCGCTACACGAAAGCAAGGCGCCAGGCCTTTCGCCCGGTAGCGGGCCGCCACCAACGCCACATCGTCGGCGGTGATTGCACCGCCATGCCGCAGCGGCACTGCGCTGTGCGAGCGGCCAATGGTGCCATGGTCAAAGGGCAACAACCAGCCTGGAATTTCCTCCTGCGAATCAGGCGACACGCCGGCCACGGTGGCACGTTCGATGGCTTCTACGTCAACCGAAAAATCAAGCATCGGTCAAATGTATCAGCGAGGCAGCGAAACAAATCACCATCAATTGGCCAGCGAGTGCTGCGCCGTCATTTTGAAGCCTGCTGCCTGCTTAAGTGGCGACGTATCGCACTTTGGTAGCGACCGCGTCGTAATTCCCAATTTCTCTCAGATTTCGGTCATATTAGCCATCTACTTTTTAGCTAACTAGCAACACCCAACGACGGGTAAAACCCTAAAAACCTCCCAAACCTGCTGCAGCACGCACATCGCCAGATGAAGCCCGTTGGTTGATGGGGGTTGCGCGGAATCACTTGATGCGGCAACTTCGAAGTATTACAATGGCTATCTTAGTAATACTTTCAGAGGGCATCGATGCCGACCACACTGACCAGCAAGGGCCAAGTCACCATCCCCAAGCAAATCCGCGACGCATTGAACATGATGCCCGGGTGCTCGGTGGACTTCGCTGTGAACACTGAGGGCGACGTTGTGATCCACAAAGTGGGCGAGCGACCCAGCAAGAAACGTGACCGCTTCGATGCAGCCCGCGGCAAGGCCGACGTGAAATGGCGCACTGACGACTTGATGGCTCTGCTGCGCGGCGAAGCCTGATGCTGCTGGTCGACACCAACGTGCTGGTGGACGTTCTGGAAGACGATCCGCAATGGGCTAATTGGTCTGTCGGGCAATTGCGCGCGCAGTCCAAAATCCACCGGCTGGCGATCAACCCCATCATATATGCTGAGCTGTCGTTGACGTTCTCGACAGCCGAGGCTTTGGACCTGGCCATCGAAGACCTGGACTTGGACATGGTCGATATCCCCCGCCCCGCCTTGTTCCTGGCCGGCAAGGCTTTCATTCGTTACCGGCGCCAGGGTGGCACCAAGACCAATGTCCTGGGGGACTTCTTCATTGGTGCCCACGCGGCCGTGTCCGGCCTCGTCGTATTGACGCGCGATACACGCCGGTATGCTTCGTATTTTCCGAGTGTGGTGATGGTGTCGCCGACTGTTGACTTGTGAAACATCCGGAATTAGCACTGCCACACGGTGGGACATCAATACAGGGAAAATTTGTGGCCTATAACGAACAAGAAACACGTTTCTATTTGATAGACCCGGTGCTGCGCACCAAGGGCTACAACGACCACCAGTGGCTCAAGATGGAAACCCCTGCGCCGGTGGAGCCCACAGGTCCCAAAGGCCGCCGCCGCAAAGGCGCAGGCCGCACCGATTACCTGCTTTGTGTGCAGGTGGGCGAGATGCCCAAGCCGCTTCCCGTTGGTGTGCTCGAAGCCAAACGGGAAGGTGAGGATCCCTTGAAAGGCATGCAACAAGCCAAGGGCTACGCCGACTGCAAACGTTTCGACGTGAAATATGTGTTTGCCAGCAATGGGC